>JAYNHP010000004.1:0-15580 GCA_038108155.1 Flavobacteriales bacterium
GAATTAATTAACCATTTGCCACGTTCCACTATTTATTAATGGTTCTGCTTGTTTAAATTTCAATTCTTTGGTTTCACCATTTTGAAGATTTAAAATTTTAACCCTTTCATTTCTTCCCGGCTTTTTTGCAACCATCACTGGAGAATGTTTTACAGGCTGTCCAGATTGATTTTTTTGAGCCATTTCGTTATTCATTCTTGTAGACTGAGCAACATCTTCTCTCCCTGCTTTTAACTTACTAAAATCTTGTTTTGGTCTTGGATTGTTTTCAGAAGAAAGTGTTTGTTCGTTAGGATCATGAAGTTGGGCCTTCATCAAAAAAGAAATAATATCTCTATTCATTTTATCCATCATGGACTGAAAAAGTTCGTAACCTTCCAACTTGTAGATTAAAAGGGGATCTTTCTGTTCGTACTGTGCATGATAAACACTTTGCTTAAGAAAATCCATTTCTCTTAAGTGCTCTTTCCACTCATTGTCAATAAATGCAAGAGTGATGTTTCTCTCTAAAGCCTTAAGAGCTTCTAAGCCCTCTGTTTCATATACTTTACTAAGTTTTGCAACCACCTTCATGGCTCTTCTTCCGTCTGTAAATGGAATCACAATATTATCTATTTTATCCGATTGGCTTTCGTGAATATTTTTGATTACTGGAAAGATATTTGATTTAATACTTGAAATTTTTCTTGTGTATTTTTCCTTAGCCTTCTTGTATAAATCTTCTGTTAAAGTATTGGTGTCTTTTTCTGAAAATTCTTTTTCACTGAATGGAGACTCAATACCAAAGCTTGTTATAACATTGTAATTGAAATCTTCAAAATCAGAATTTTGTTGTGCATTTACAACTGTTATGTTGCAAATATCGTATATCATGTTATCGATATCAAGATCTAGCTTGTCTCCAAAGAGAGCATTTTTTCTTCTGTTATAAATAGCAGTTCTTTGACTATTCATTACATCGTCAAACTCCAATAATCTTTTTCTTATTCCAAAATTATTTTCCTCTACTTTCTTCTGGGCTCTTTCGATAGATTTGGTGATCATAGAGTGCTGAATTACTTCTCCTTCCTTATGGCCCATTCTATCCATCATTTTAGCAATTCTTTCTGAACCAAAAAGTCTCATTAAATTATCTTCCAGAGAAACAAAAAACTGAGTAGAACCTGGGTCACCTTGTCTACCAGATCTTCCTCTAAGTTGTCTGTCTACTCTTCTAGAATCATGTCTTTCTGTACCTATTATTGCTAGTCCTCCTTGCTCTTTAACTCCTTCTCCAAGTTTAATGTCCGTTCCTCGACCAGCCATATTTGTGGCAATAGTTACTGTTCCTGCTTTTCCCGCTTCAGTAACTACTTCTGCTTCTTTTTGATGTAATTTTGCATTTAAAACCTGATGAGGTAATTTCTTTAATTTTAGTAATCTCGATAAAAGCTCTGAAACTTCAACAGATGTAGTTCCAACTAAAACAGGTCTGCCATTGGAACGGATTTTTTCAATTTCTTCAATAATTGCCTGGTACTTTTCTCTTGCTGTTTTATAAACTAAATCATTTTGATCGTCTCTTATCAATGGTTTGTTAGTTTTAACTGCAACAACATCTAGTTTATAAATATCCCATAGTTCTTTTGCTTCAGTCTCTGCTGTACCAGTCATTCCCGCCAACTTATGGTACATTCTAAAGTAGTTCTGAAGAGTAATAGTTGCATAGGTTTGAGAAGCAGCCTCCACTTTTACATTTTCCTTTGCCTCAATTGCTTGGTGAAGACCATCAGAATATCTTCTTCCATCCATGATTCTTCCAGTTTGCTCATCAACAATTTTTACCTTATTATCCATTACAACATATTCTACATCCTTTTCAAATAATGAATATGCTTTTAGAAGTTGATTCATGGAGTGGATTCTCTCTGCTTTTATCGTATAATCAGACATCATCTGATCCTTCAATTCTACTCTTTTTTGAGCATCTGTAGTTTTTTGTTCAATTTCAACAACTTTTGCACCTATATCTGGAAGAATATAAAATTCAGGATCGTTTTCACCAGAAATTAAATCAATTCCTTTTTCTGTTAAATCAATAGTGTTATTTTTTTCATCAATTACAAAATATAGCAATTCATCTGCTTTTGGCATTTCCTTGGCATTGTCTTGTAGATAAAAATTTTCTGTCTTTTGTAAGTGAATTTTAATTCCAGGTTCACTTAAATATTTAATAAGAGCTTTGTTTTTTGGAAGACCTCTGAAAGATCTAAAAAGAGATAAACATCCTTCTTCAAATAAAGCTTTTTGTTGTTTTTTATCTAATCCTTCTTGCTCAGATTTAGCAATTTTAGTTTTAGCCTCATTTAAAAGAGTATTGATTAGTTTCTTTTGATAAGTAACAAGTTTTTCAACTTTGGGCTTTAACGCAACATATTCTTGTTGGTCGCCTTTTGCTACAGGTCCAGAAATAATTAATGGTGTTCTAGCATCATCAATTAATACAGAATCTACCTCATCAATAATGGCATAATGATGCTTTCTCTGAACCAAACCATCGGTTTCAGAAACCATATTGTCCCGCAAATAATCAAATCCAAATTCGTTATTGGTTCCGAACGTAATATCTGCATTGTAGGCTTTTTTTCTTTCTGGCGAATGGGGTTGATACAAATCTATACAGTCTACAGATAAGCCATGAAATTGATATAATGGGCCCATCCACTGAGCATCTCTTTTTGCGAGATAATCATTTACAGTAATTACATGTACTCCTTTACCAACCAATGCATTTAGATAAACAGGCAAAGTAGCAACTAATGTTTTACCCTCGCCAGTCATCATTTCAGCAATTTTACCTTTATGAAGAGCTGCTCCACCCATAAGTTGAACGTCGTAATGAACCATTGACCATTGAACCAGAGTTCCAGCTGCATCCCAATTATTTTTCCAAATCGCATGGTCTCCTTTGATATCAACAACATCTAGTTTATGAGAAAGCTCTAGGTCATTTTCGTTTGCTATTACCTTTAAAAATCCATTTTCAGTCAACCTTCTTGCTGTTTCTTTAACAACAGCAAATGCATCTGGCATAATATCTAAAAGTGTAGATTCTATTACTTCATTTTCTTGGATTTCAAGTGCATCAATTTTGTCGTAAATTACTTCCTTTTGAGAAATATCTAAATCAGAGTTTGCTTTTTCTTTTAAATCTTCAATTTCCTTTAGAGTTGCTTGGCGTGAATTTTCTAGTGTTTTCTTGAACTCTGAAGTTTTAGCTCTAAGCTCATCATCGCTAAGGTTTATTAGTTTTTGAGAAAATTGATTGGTAGATTCTACAATAGGAAAAAGCTCGTCGAGATCTTTCTTATTTTTATCACCAAATAATTTTTTTAGAATACCATCAAACATTATATCAATTTTCGGAAAACAAAAATAGGTGAATAGTTGGAATTATCATCAAGAATAATTCTAAAAAAAATTAAGAGTAAGGAAAAGGATGATTTAGTATTCGTCCTCGTTAAAGAAGAAATCATCTTTTGTTGGATAATCAGGCCAAATTTCTTCAATTGTATCATAAATTTCACCTTCGTCTTCAATTGCTTGAAGATTCTCAACAACTTCTAATGGGGAACCTGTCCTCATAGCAAAGTCAATTAGCTCATCTTTGGCGGCAGGCCAAGGAGCATCTTCTAAATATCTAGCAAGTTCTAATGTCCAATACATAAAAAAGGTTATAAGAATTGGCAAAAGTAATTTTTTTAACGACTCTGCAAAGAATTTTCAAAAAAAATTAATTATTTATTAGTATTATTTTTAGTTGGAATCCATGGGGTTTCAGGGATTTTTTTATCAAATAATACTTTTCTAGCCATTACAAATAAAAAATCAGAAAGTCTATTTAGGTATTTAATTACAATTGGATTAACTTTTTGAATTTCTGCAGTTTCTATGGTTAACCTTTCGGCTCTTCTACATACACATCTTGCCAGATGACAATAGGAAGATATTGAATGGCCTCCAGGCAAAATAAAATTTTTCATTTCAGGTAGAATTTCTTGCATATTATCGATGGACTTCTCCAACTCTAAAATAGGACCATCATCTAATTTTGGAAGATGTACCATCATTTTCTCATTGTCACCAGTAGCTAAATAGGATCCTATGGTAAATAATTCCTCTTGAATTTTGACCAGCATATCAGCTTCTTTACTGTCAATATTATCTTTAATCAAACCAATCCAAGAATTTAACTCATCTACAGTGCCATAAGCTTGAATACTTAAGTGGTGTTTTTTCACTCTTTCCCCACCAAATAATGAAGTTTCTCCTTGGTCTCCAGATTTTGTATAAATTTTCATATTAACTCTAATTCAAATTGATTTACAATTCCATTTAGCACTTCTAGCAGTTCGTCTTTAGACTCTAAAGTAACTAATTGTGTTCTAATTGGTTTAAAATTTGGAATACCCTTAAAATAATTTGCATAATGTCTTCTCATTTCTACAATCCCTACTCTATCTCCTTTCCATCTAATACTAAAATCTAAATGTTCTTTTACAACTTTCACTCTCTCCTCAAGTGAAGGCATAGCCAAGTTGTTTCCTGTTTTTAAAAAATGCTTAATTTGATTAAAAAACCAAGGATTCCCAATACTTGCTCTTCCGATCATAATTCCGTCAATTCCATAAGTATTCTTGTACCTCAAAGCTTTTTCTGGAGAATTAATGTCCCCATTACCAAAGACAGGAATTTTCATTCTAGGGTTATTTTTAACTTCCGAGATTAAAGACCAATCGGCTTCCCCTTTATACATTTGGGAACGAGTTCTTCCATGAATTGATATTGCTTTAATCCCAACATCTTGTAACCGCTCTGCTGCATCTACAATATATTTTGAATTTTCATCCCATCCTAACCTAGTTTTAACTGTTACAGGAAGATTTGTAGAATTAACTATCTCTTTGGTCATTTCCACCATTTTAGGAATATCCTTGAGAATTCCAGCACCTGCCCCTTTACAAGCAACTTTTTTAACTGGACAGCCGTAGTTAATGTCTATTATATCTGGATTTGCTTTTTGGCACATTTCAGTTGCTTTTCTCATAGAAGATATTTCCGAACCAAAAATCTGAATTCCAATAGGTCTTTCGTATTCAAAAATGTCTAATTTCTGAATACTTTTAGCAGCATCTCTGATAAGACCTTCAGAGGAAATGAATTCTGTATACATCATATCAGCACCATGTTTCTTACACAAAGCTCTGAAAGGTGGGTCGCTTACATCCTCCATTGGGGCAAGCAAAAGTGGAAAATCACCCAAAGATATGTCACCTATTTTAACCATAAGTTTTTTGCAAAGTTATGTATTAACAACTAATTACTATATTTCGACATGAAAAATATAGATTTGCTTCCAGTTAGAAATTATATTGGTTTGTTTTTTTTATCTGTTACTATAGTTTTAATTGTGAAAATAGTATTCAATATGCTAGCATTAGGATTTATTGATGCAATTTGGGATCTTAATAGTACTCAAATTTTTAATGACCTTAACAGCAAGGAATTCAAATTTATTTATGCACATAAAGCATTAGCTTTTTTTGATCAACTTGGAACATTTCTTGTGCCGTCTGTAATTTTTTTATTTCTTATTAAAACTTTTTCTCTCCATTACAAGTCGCCTAACAAAAATGACCTAGTAAAATGTTTATTGTACTTTATTGTTTTATTAGGATTTGCCCAACTATTTTTATTAATATCTACTTACGTAGGCTATGACTTTTTACCAATTGAAATAAAAAGCTTTCTAAAAGAACAACAAGATTTTAATACCAAAATTCAAGAAGGATTTATATCAAAAAGTTTTAGAAGTTTTTTATTTAATATTTTATTGCTCTCAATACTACCTGCAATTGGAGAAGAATTATTTTTCAGAGGCATTTTACAAAAAATATGCATTGGAATTTTTAAAAATAATATTGCCGGGATTGGAATTACCTCCTTGGTTTTTGGAATGCTACATTTTCAAATTGAAAATTTACTCTCTATAGTATTTGCAAGTATTTTATTGGGCCTAATATACGACTACAGCAAAAATATCTTTCTTACTATCTTATTACATTTTGGATTCAACTTTTTTTCGTTAGTAAGCATGCAAGGGCTAAAAATGGAATTAATTTCAGAAAGTAATCTTGAAATTTTTTCTAATTATATAATAATACCAGTTAGTATCGGAGTACTAACATATTTAATAGTTAAGAAAATATTTTGGAAGAAAGATTTATTTCTCTCTATTGACTGAGTAAACAACTTTAAAAGCTTCGGCTTCTTTAAGTTCGTCGTGAACTTTTCTAACAATTCTCATTTCAGTTTTTTTATCCACCTTAAAGACATTAAAAAACCTGGATCCCCAAACCTGAGAGTATTCAGGGTTTTTTCTAAGCTCTGTTAAGTAATCTTTAATTTCTGAATAGTCGTTAATTAAATCATCGTCTAATTGAACTCTGAAATCGTCTACTTTTCCTGGAACTCTTCCAATCCAAAAATAAGAAGCTTTTATATTTTTTTCTAAATCAATAGTTTCTTTAATTGCAACTTTATCAATCTCTAATTTTTTAGATTCCTTTTCTTTAAAAACTGTAGTTACCATAAAAAAGAAGAGCAACATAAAAACAATATCAGGCAATGCTGCGGTTGATATAGCTGGATCCTTTCTTTTTTTACCTTTTGAAAATTTAGACATAATAACTTTTATTGAACTGATCTATTTTTTTCTTTCATTATCTTTTTAGGATAAACCTGTCGAATCGCAGATATCTTCTGCTTATCACTCTCCACTTTGTCATTCAATCTTTCAAAAGAAACTCCAAATTTATCTTTACACAAACTGTCTCTTAAAGAATTAAGTCCTTGCATAATCTGATCTAAAACACTCATATATGTTACATAAGTAGTAGAGTTATCCAGCTGGATAGATACAGTTGCATTGTTAGGCAATGTTTGAAATCCTCCTCCAAAAGCAATACAAGCATCTAGTCTTTTTTTCCATGCATCTTGTTCTATTTTAAATAATGGAGCATCTGGATAAACGTTTAATGCATTTTCTAAAGACTCTAAAGTATCTTCACAAATTTTTCTAGTTACTTCAATATAAGATGGCTGGTTGGGGGTGCCATCTTTATGTTGGTAAAACTTTTTTACAGCATTTTGAATGTCTGTAATCTCAGCGAATTCACCTTCTATTCCAATTTTATCATTTTTGTTTGCCATAATTTGTAGAACATTTCTTTCGTTTAAAAGAAATTCAACATCCGACTTTTGTGGCAATCGTTCTTCATGAACTTGAGGCAAGTTCATTGTAGTTGTAATAAGAAAGAAAATCAAAAGAAGGAAGGCAATATCTGCCATCGATCCAGCATTAATTTCTTCAACCTCTCTTTTAGCCATTATTTTATAAATTTAACTAAAGAACCACCAATCCATCCAAGAATTGCAACAGATGTCAAAACAATAGTAGCATTAATTGCTGTACTTGCCAATTTCATGTCAGAACCACTATCTCCCTCTGATAATAAATATACAAGAACCATGAAGACTGTAAATATTCCAATCCCAGCAAGAGTCCTAATTGCTTTTTTTGGGTCAATGAAATAAAGATATCCAAATGCTGCAACAACTAATCCTACTGCGAGATAAATAATGAACATTGAGAAATTAATTAATGTGGATACATCACTCCAAAGAGTTTTTTCTTTTTCTAAAGAAATTTCAGAGGTCCTATTGGACAAATGGGCATTTAGTTCACTAGCAGTCATTTCATTTGCCAAACCCTGACTTTTTGCCTCCACAATTGCCCATTGCTTTTGTTGCTCATAACTCATTTCTGCAGGATTGTCATCATTCATAACCCATACGGTGAAGAGTATGCCAAAGAAAACAATAGAGTAAGTTACTATTTTAGTAATTAAGTTTAGTTTGTTATTTTCCATTCCTAGAAGCTAGATTAAAAATTATTTTCCCAAGTTATGCTTTACCAATACGTCAATTAAAGAAATTGAGGCATCTTCCATTTGATTTACTAAAGAATCTATTTTTGAAACTATGTAGTTGTAAAAAATTTGAAGAATAATGGCTACAATCAAACCGGAAACAGTAGTAATTAAGGCAACTTTAATACCTCCTGCTAATTCGTCTGGTTTTGCTTCACCTTTAAGTTCAATTATATCAAAAGCCTGAATCATTCCAATAACGGTTCCCATGAATCCTAACATTGGAGCAAGAGCAATAAATAATCCAATCCATGAAAGGCCTCTTTCTAACAATCCCATTTGAACACCTCCATATGCAATTACCGACTTTTCTACCATTTCAACTCCTTCAGAACTTCTTTCTAATCCTTGAAGAAATATACTAGCTACTGGTCCACGAGTATTTCTACAAACCTCCTTTGCTGCTTCAACACCTCCATTGGAAAGAGCATTTTCTATATCTTCTAATAATTGTTTCGAATTTGTAGTAGCAAGATTTAAATAAATAATTCTTTCAATTGAAAGTGCTAACCCTAAAATTAATGCAATCAAAACAAAGGACATAAAAAGTGGGCCCCCTTCTATAAACTTTAATTTTAATGCTTGTGAGACAGAAGTATCTTCTTCGGGAATAGCTTCCGATTCTAATTCACTTGTTTCTGGCTCCTGTACTTCTACGGCTTCAGACACAACAACTTCTTCAACTGATGAAGAATCCGATGTTTCGCTCACTTCTTGAACTGTATCTGTATTTACAACTTCTACAGAATCATTCTGTGCTGATAAGGGATTTAAAATAATTAATCCTAAAAATCCTAAAATAAAAATTACTTTTTTCATGTTAAATTAATATGTCTTGTTTTAAGTTTTGACTTTTGAATTGGCCAAATTACAAAAAAATATATCTTTTATTATTAAAATAATATTTAATCTTATTTAAAAAATAATTATTCTGTAATCTCGCCAGCAATATCAGATAACAAAAACTTTTCAAATTTATCTTTATCAGCTGGATATTTTTTAATTAATAACATAGATTTTACAATAACAGTTTCTAAAGTCATGTCCTTAACACCAATGACACCAGCTTTTTTAAGCTGCATTCCAGTTTCATACTTTTCTTGTTCTACATTTCCCGCTTTACATTGGCTAACATTAAGGAATATTTTTTCAGAGAAATTTATAAACTCCACGAGTTCGTTTTCTAATGGTAGATTACCAGATCCATAGCTCATTAAAACTACAACTTTTGAAGAATTACTACTTATTAGTTCTATTGCATTCTTAATAAGTATTCCAGGGTAAAAAAACACAATATTAATACTAGGTTCAAACCCTTTTTCATAACTTAACTTCTCTTCCCTTTTTTTAAGTAAATAATTAGGGTTAAAATTTATTTCAACCCCTACATCTGCTAAAGGAGGATAATTAAAAGATTTAAAAGCGTCAAAATGATCAGAACTAACTTTAGTAGTTCTGTTACCTCTAAATAATTGGTTTTCAAAATAGATGGCTACCTCGTTAACCACTGAAAAATTATTCTGTTTCATAGAAGCAATTTCTATTGCTGTGATAAGATTTTCCTTACCGTCTGTTCTCACTTGTCCAAGTGGAAGTTGTGAACCAGTTAAAATTATTGGCTTCGTTAAGTTTTGAAACATTAAGCTTAAAGCGCTTGCAGTATAAGACATTGTATCGGTACCATGTAATACTACGAACCCATCAAAATAATCGTAATTTTTAAATATTTCGTCTCCAATTTGGATCCAGGTTTCAAAGCTCATATTGGAAGAGTCGAGTGGATTTTCAAAAGATATAGTTTCAATTAAACAGTTTAATTTATTAAGCTCTGGAACTTCACTTGTTATCTGATCAAAATTAAAGGGCTTTAAGGATAATTCTAAGGGATTTTCAATCATTCCTATTGTTCCGCCTGTATATAATAAAAGTACCTTGGATTTTTTCATAAAACAAAAATTGGAAATATTACTAGTAGACCATCTAATACAAATAAATAATAAAATTCACTTTTTATTTTTAAAGATGGGATTAAAACTATGTTAGTCACAATCATAAAAAAACAAAGTAGGTAATTGGAATGGTAAAATGCGAAAAAAAATAAAAATAAAATACTCAGCTGAGAAATAGTGAAAGCTACTTTTGAACCTGTAAATTGAGGTATTGTGTAAATCTTTTTATTGTCTATTGTCATATCTCTTATGTCGAAGGGTATTGTGATTGCAAATACATAAATAAAAATAATGAAAGTAATATTCCAATTAAAAATACTGCTAGAAACTAGTTGAGGTAAAGCACAGCATGTCCAAGACCAACATAAACAAATAATTAGGATTTTAAAAAATGGAATGTTTCTAAACTGTAATTTATTAGAAAATGCATTTCTATAAAAAAAAACTAAACCAAAAAATGGAATAGAAAGAATAATTAAATAAACATTCATAATGTAAAATGATAGAAATACAGAAATTAAAAAAGAAAAAAAAACTATCCACCTTATGAGTTTTTTATTGGATTTACTCCAAAGAATTTGATTAGAACGGTGATTGTGAATTTTTCTTTGAGAAATGTTTTGCAAGCTATATCCAAACAAAGTGGAAAAGAACACAAGCATTATCACTAGCAAATCTACTTTTGATTCCGTAAAAAAATAGGTGCTTAGGGCAACTCCGATAGCACCTAATGAAATCCAAACATTAGAAAAAACAATAAATTCTATTATTTTTTTTAATTGCAAAAACTAGCTGCCTAAGATATTATTTGCAATTACTGCAATTACAACTCCTAAAACACTTCCAGATGAAGACCCAATATAGTTTTTAGTCTTTTTAACAGAGTGGTACCCTTTTTTATATTCATTTTCTAAACTAGGTTGCTCCTTCAATTCTTCTTCTTTAAGGTTTTTCGTTCTTATTATTAAAGTACTAATAACTGGAGCAGCTATAACCAATCCAGAATTAGATTTATTAAAAATCTTCCCTTGATAGCTATCCAAAACACCTATTGAAATTCCTGAAATTATACCCAGTATAAAGTGTTTTATTGGGCGGTATGTATGTTTTGCTTTTCTCTTACCCAAAACATATTGTTCCATATGTTCTTTAGACAAAATATTTCCATTAGATGAATTAGGAACATATATCCAGTTTTTGTTTAGAGTAGATGTACTGTAAAAAAGTATATCTGTATTTGGATAAATTTTAAACTTCCAAATGTCTCTTTTGTTTTTTTTCAGATAACCAGCCAGGTGATCTTCTTTGATTTCAAGTAACTTATAATTTATAGTATCCCCTGAAAGAAGGTGAATTGTTATGTCTTGTAAGTCACTATTTTTATCTTGTGCATTTAATTGAAAGGTTATAAAAAAGAGAGAAGTAAATAGAATTAATAGGTTTTGAGTTTTTTTGTTCATAAAATAAAATTAAACAATTTGTTAACATTATATACCGAAACAAGTTCTATATATATATTTGTTGATATAAATAATAAGTATGGATATAAATTCTTTTGAAAACAGACATATCGGAGCAAATCAGGACGATATTAAAAAGATGTTAAATACAATTGGCTTAAGTTCAGTTGATGAGTTAATCCATCAGACCATACCTAATTCAATTTTAAAAAATAGCCCATTAAAAATTGGAGATGCAATAACTGAAAATGATTACTTAAATAAAATAAAGGAAATTGCTAATCTAAATAAACGTTTTGACAATTATATTGGTCAAGGTTATTACGGAACACTTACGCCGAGTGTTATAAAAAGAAATATCCTATGTAACCCGGGTTGGTACACAGCATATACACCATATCAAGCAGAAATTGCTCAAGGAAGATTAGAAGCACTATTAAACTTTCAAACTTGTGTAACTGAACTTACTGGAATGGAAATAGCAAATGCATCACTTTTAGATGAATCAACTGCAGCTGCAGAATCTATGTTGATGTTTTTTCACATGAGATCAAGGTCTCAAGTTAAATCTAATGTGAATAAATTTTTTGTTAGTAATGATTTATACTTGCAAACTGTAGATGTAATTACCGCAAGAGCAGAACCACTTGGAATAGAAATTATTTTTGGAGATGCTAGTTCAGTAGAGCTGACCAATGAATTCTTTGGTGCGATTGTACAATATCCAAATGCTTACGGTGAAATTTATGACTACAGTGAGTTTACTTCTTCTGCTAAAAATCTAGACATTCAAGTTTCTGTAATTGCAGATATTATGAGCCTTGTTTTGCTTAAAAGTCCTGGAAGTTGGGGAGCAGATGTCGTTGTTGGATCTACACAAAGATTTGGAGTTCCAATGAGTTACGGAGGTCCTCACGCTGCATTTTTTGCCTGTAAAGAATCTCACAAGAGATATATCCCTGGAAGAATTATTGGAGTATCCTTAGATGTGCACGGAAATCCAGCATTAAGAATGGCTCTTCAAACAAGAGAACAACATATAAAAAGAGGAAAGGCTACATCAAATATTTGTACAGCTCAGGCTCTTTTGGCAGTTATGGCTAGCATGTATGTTGTCTACCATGGTCCAAAAGGTTTAAAAAATATAGCAGAAACAATTAGACAAAAGACATCTAGTCTAAAGCAAGCTCTAATCGATTTGGGATATGAAATGATTAACTCCAATCATTTTGATACAATTTCTTTTAAGGAGGATATAACATCGTTAAAATTACACTTAGAAAAAAACGAAATTAACGTCGGCTATTATAAAGATGCTGTAACAATTTCAATTGATGAGACAAGTAGCTGGGCTAACCTTACTAAACTTGCAAATATTTTAGGTGAATTTAAAAACTCTAGTTCAATAGTGAAACTTGAAAAAGAGGTAGATAATCCTATCTTTTTACCAAAAAATAATCCAATTTTAGAGCAAAATGTCTTTAATTCTTATCATTCTGAGACGGAGATGATGAGATATATTAAAAAACTTGAAAATAAAGATTTATCGCTTGTTCATGGTATGATTTCCCTTGGTTCTTGTACAATGAAGTTAAATGCAGCAACTGAAATGGAACCTATTACTTGGCCTGAATTTGCAAATTTACATCCCTTTAGCCCTGTAAATCAAACTAAAGGGTTTCAACAAATTTTTAAAGAGTTGGAGGAAGACTTAAGCGAAATAACAGGATTTGATAAGGTTTCACTTCAACCAAATAGTGGTGCTCAAGGTGAGTACAGTGGACTTATGGTTATAAGAGCATATCATATTTCAAATAACGAAGGTCATAGAAATATATGTCTTATTCCTACAAGCGCTCATGGAACTAATCCTGCTAGTGCAGTTATGGCCGGAATGGAAGTAGTTTTAGTTAAATGTGATGAACTTGGAAATATTGACATTGAAGATTTGAGAGAAAAAGCTTCAAATCATGCCGATTATCTTTCTGCCTTAATGGTTACTTACCCATCCACCCATGGAGTATTTGAAAAAGACATAATAGAAATCACTACTATTATACACGAATTTGGAGGACAAGTCTATATGGATGGAGCCAACATGAATGCACAAGTTGGTCTTACATCACCAGGACTAATTGGAGCAGATGTTTGCCATCTAAACCTTCATAAAACTTTCGCCATTCCACATGGAGGTGGAGGTCCAGGAATGGGACCAATTGGAGTTGCAAAACATTTATCGCCATTTTTACCTGGCAATCCAATTATTAAAACTGGTGGTTCCAGCGGCATAAAAGCTATCAATGGAGCTCCGTGGGGAAGTGCTTTGATCTTGATAATTTCTTACGGGTACATTAAACTCCTAGGTGCCAAAGGGTTGAAAAAATCTACTGAAATTGCTATTCTAAACGCCAACTACTTACAGTCCAAATTAAAAGACCATTATAATGTGCTTTATTGTGGCCCTAGTGGTAAAGTTGCTCATGAAATGATACTTGATTGTAGATCCTTTAAAAAAGAATCTGGAGTTGAAGTTGAAGACATTGCAAAAAGATTAATGGACTATGGCTTTCATGCGCCAACGGTTAGTTTTCCAGTTGCAGGAACATTAATGGTAGAACCAACTGAAAGTGAATCACTAAAAGAATTAGATAGATTTGCAGAAGCTATGATTGGAATTAGAAATGAAATCAGAGAAATTGCTAACGAAAGTTATGACCAGGTTGACAACGTGCTAAAAAATGCGCCTCACACTGCATTTCAAGCATTAGATGAAAATTGGAATCACAAATATTCAAGAAGAAAAGCAGTTTATCCAAACCTAAATCAAATAAATAATAAGTTTTGGCCTCCAGTAGGAAGAGTAGATAATGCTTATGGGGATAGAAACTTAATTTGTAGTTGCTTACCTTTGGAAGAATACGAAAAACAAAAGGAAGTAATTGAATCATAAAAAAAACAAAATGAAAAAAATACATTTAGCTGTACTTTACTTTTGCATTTGTAGCATTTTTAATGCTCAAATAAAATTGAATAAAAACTTTAACTCTTGTGATTTTAAACCACTTGTTAATCAAAATTTAAATTTTTCTAAATCTAGTTTTGATACCATTGCGTATAACACATTCGATGATGTTACAGATTGGACAATTAGTGCTCCAAATTTACAAGGCCAATGGGAAGTTGTAACTTCAACACCAACAGATGTTGTAAATTACATGGGGACTATGGCCTCTAGTACAGCTTCTGACGGATTTGCTGTTTTTAATGGAATTCAATATTTACTTAATGCCAATGTCGACTTCCAAGATGCTGCAATAGAACTAAATGATACTCTTGACCTAAGTAATTATCCAAGTGTTACCTTAGAATTTGAACAAATGTATAGAGCATTTAATTACGATAAAACCTTTGTTGAATTGTCTACTGATTATGGTTCTAGTTGGACGTCCATTGAGCTCAACGATCAAGTTACTACCAATGATCCAGCTATTCAAGAACTAGTTGGAATCAATATTTCTTCTTATGTTGGTGGCCAACAAGGTGTTAAAATAAGATTTAGATGGACAAGTGATAGTGACGATGATTCTTTTGGATCTGGCTATGGTTGGTTAATTGATGACTTAAAAGTAACCGTTCCACCAGAAAATGATATTCAAAATGTTTCATCCTGGATTTTTGGTGAGAATAGTGGAGGTGCTGAGTATGGTAGAACCCCAATTTCTCAAGTAGAACAAAATTACTTTATAGGTTCTTCGGTTTATAACTATGGATCTGTAGACCAAACAAATGTTGTTTCCAACGGAAACTTTACAGGACCAACAACTATTACAAGCTCAACAACTGGCTCTACAATTGCAAGCGACTCTACAGAAGTTATTGAAAGTCTGAATTCTGTTAGTTTTTCGGTAGGTAATTATACAGGTTCTGTAACGGTGACATCTATGGGAGATACTCTTGGTTCTGGAAATTTTGACGACAACACCTATTTAAGAAATTTTGAGATAACCAATGATATCTATTCCTTAGATGGTCTTGGAAATCATCCAGCAGATTATGAAGCCATTGGGTCCTTAGGTTCCAATTCTTGGTCAGATGCTTCAGACGGACTGGTTTGTGGAACTTACTATCCACTTAGACAAGA
>JAYNHP010000004.1:15680-75379 GCA_038108155.1 Flavobacteriales bacterium
CTAATGGAAATGCTTTTGCAATTAGAATGAATTTTGGAGCTAGTGTAGATTTAGTAGAGACAATTGCTAATAATTTACATGTTTTCCCAAATCCATCCAAAGAATTCGTAAATATCAGTATAGAAAACAACTTACCAAGCGAATTGTTATTAATGGACGTTTCTGGTAAAATTATTTTAGAAAAAACATTTACAAATTTTTCAAATATTGATTTATCTAAAATCAATAATGGAATTTATTTCCTATCTGTGACAAATAATTCTCAAATTATTACCCAAAGATTAAATGTAGTTAAATAGGGTTTGATTGGAATGCAGTTTTGTTTAACCCCATAGCGAAATAGTTAAATATTTCATTCAAATAAACTATTTTTTTCTTATTATTGTTTCATAAACTTAACGACAATAAAATGAAAAAAATTTACTTATTACTCTTCAGTATAACTACTGGATTTTTAGCAAGTGCGCAAAATTCTTCAAGCCAGCTTTCTAAAAAACACGAGTTTATTGAAGAAAAAACAAGACCTAACTTCTCAAGCCAGCCAAAAGGTGTGGTATTATGGGAAAACCAATTTGATAGTGCTAGTCACTGGGTTATTGATAATACTTGTGCATACACAAGCTACAATATCGTAGGTGGTTATGATTACACTAATCAAGTACCAATTTCATCTACTTCCTCTTGTACTGGAAATGGGACTGTTGCAACAGATCCAGGAACTGGTGTTGCTGCTCAGTGGAGATTTGAAACTGACCCTAATTTAATTCCTGTTTCGGCACTATCACCTTTTGGTTCAGCTACTGCATCCAATGGTTTTCTATTTATTGACTCTGATGCAACTGGAGGTGGAGATGGTGACGGTACTCCAATATTTGTTACTGCAACCATTGCAACTCCTATAGATTTAACGGGAGAAAACAGCGTTGTGTTATCTTTTTCTCACAATTACAGATGGTGGCAAGACACTAGAGGAGTAAGAGTTTCTGGAGATAACGGTGCTACTTGGGTTCAGTATGAAATTACTAATAATTCTGGTTACCCTAACGATCAAAATTCTGGAAATCCTGAAATTACAAGTATTGATATCTCATCCGATGTTGGTGGACAATCACAAGTTTTAGTACAGTTTTATTACGAAGACAATGACTTTTGGGCTTGGTACTGGGCTGTAGATGATGTGAAAATATCTAGAAAAGATTTAAATAACATTCAGGCAAATTCTTCATGGATTTACGGAGAAACTCATTATGGTGCTGAATACGGTAGAGTTCCAATTAGTGAAATTGATGCGAACTGGGTTGTTGGTGCACAAGTAACTAATGATGGAGTAAATGACCAAACAAATGTTACTTTAAATGCTGATTTTGGTTCTTTTAGCACTACTTCTTCACTTGGAATTGTAGAGTCTGATTCTACATCAGTAATAGAATCGTTAGAGCCTTTAACACTTACTACTGGAACTTACCAAGGTACATTTACAGTTAGTTCAGATTCTGACCAAGTAGGTGGTCCAAATTTTGGAGACAACACCTACGAAAGAAATTTTGAAATAACTAACGATGTATATTCTCTAGATGGTATTGGACTTCACCCAGCTGGTTACGAAGCTCTTGGATCGCTTGGTAGTAATTCTTGGGCGGATGCTGCAGATGGATTAGTATGTGGTACCTACTACAATTTAAAACAAACCCAAGTTGTGAATTCTGTAAGAACTTATATTACATCAACCTCTGTTGCTCAAGCAGAAATTATTCTATATATTATTGATTCTTTAAGTTTTACAACAGGTGCTTTTGGAAATGCAACCTATACATCTGATTTATATACTCTAACAGCAACTGATGTTGCCAATGGCTACTTTGATATATCAATAGCGACACTTTCTGGATGGGATCCTTCAACAAATAGTAACACATGGGAAAACTTAACATTAAGTGCAGGTGGTTATTACTTAGCAGTTGAATTATTTAGTGGTGGTGGTACTTACCATGTAAGAATTGTAGATGATGCAACAGTAGGACAACCAGCATGGTCAAGTGCTATTTGGTATCCACAAGATCAAGCTTATACCAATGGTAACGCTTTTGCAATTAGAATGAATATGGGAGCAAATGTTGGAATAAATGAAAATGTTGCTAATGAAGTTTCTATTTATCCAAATCCAACTTCTGATGTTTTAAATATCTCTACAAATTCTAATGATTTGAGTGAGTTAACTGTTAAAGACATTACGGGAAAAATAGTTCTAAAACAAAACTTTAATAATAAGATTACAATAAATACTGAAAATTATTCTAAAGGAATTTATTTAATTGACGTCAAAAATAATCTTGGTACAGTTTCTGAAAAGATCTCGGTACAATAAAGTAATATATACGTATTATTTACATAAATACAAAGGGGAGTTAACTCCCCTTTTTTTATGGTTTGAAGTTAAAAAAAGTTTTTTTTAGAGGATAATTTTCATACATTTAATATATTATTAAAAAATAAATACATGTTATGAAAAAACTAATACTAAGTACATTCATTTTATTATTTGCTTGCATAAGCACATTCGCTCAACAAATTGAGTTCACAGTTGAAGCTCCTGCTTCCATTGCTGGAGCCTATGGTTTCACTTCGACAAATGACGTTGCTGGGTGGGGAAGCCCAGATTTGACGGATACTGCTAACGCTGTAACAGATACTTTAATGTTTGTAGAAGATGGCACCCCAGGTACCAATCCTCAAGGAAACCCAATCTCTCAAGAAGGATGTTTCCCATTAATAAATGATTTAACAGGAAAAATTGCAGTTATTTGGAGAAACACTTGTCAGTTTGGACTTAAAATTCTTTATGCGGAACAAGCTGGTGCAAGAGCTGTTATAATTATAAATAGAGAACCAGGATTGGTAAATATGGCTCCTGGCGATAGTGGAGCAGTGTGTACAATTCCTGCTATTTTTGTTGAAGATGCAACTGGTGCTATAATTACTGCGGAAATGGCAAACGGCCCAGTTGTTGCATTTATAGGTTCAAGAAACTTTGATAACAATTTATCTATTAATGCTGCGGACGTAATTCTTCCAGAAGCAACTTCTACACCTTCTGCATTAGCACAAGATAATTCAGAATATGAAGTTCAAGTAGGAAGTTGGGTAGTTAACTCTGGAAACATTGATAATAATGCTGTATTAAACGCCACAATAACCTATGGTGGTACTACATTGTATGATCAATCTACTGCATCTACTCCTATCTTGGCTGGTGACAGTGCATATTTTTCTTTACCTACCTTTAGTCAAGCATCTTACAGTGCTGGTATGTATAGCCTTACTTATACTGTAGATACTACTGGTGATGAATTTCAAACTGATAATTCTGTAAGTACTGATTTTCACATAAGTAATACTAAATTCTCAAATGTTCCTTTAGATTCAAATGAGAATATGGTATTAAGTCCATTTTACAGACCTAGCAATGCAACTGGAAGTGTAAGTGTTTGCGCTCCTTTTATGGATCCAAATGCAAGTAGAATGGCTGCTATGGGAATAAGCTTTGCTGCTGTAGTAAGTGGTGGAGATTTATCCAATAGATATTTTACTACCTATGCTCATGAGTGGGGAGATGTTTTCGCAGACTTAGATGATCCTGCAGCTGCTATAACTATTATAAATACTATTGGAACTGGAGAATTTACTTATCCTAATGACTCAGCCTACCAAGAAGTTTATGTACCTTTTACAGACCCTGTAACTTTGGTAGATAATCAAAGATATTTATTCTGTGTTAACACATTTGATACAGATGTATATATCGGTTTTGATGATAAATTAGACTACAATCAGAATATGAATAATGTTTACAAGCAACCAGTAAGTTGTGTTGAAAATAATGGTTCTTGGTTTTTAACTGGATTTGGTTCAGATGTTACTGCCGGTATATCAGTAGAGCTAACCACCAACTTAAATGTTGAAGAAAATGAACTGTCAAATGTTGATGCTTATCCTAACCCAGCCAACAACATGGTTACTATACCATTAAACGGTTTCGTTGGTCACGGTACTGTTGATATAATGGACATATCTGGAAAAATAATTTCTAGTAAAATCGTTAATGCAAATAATCTTATATCGATTGATGTAAGTGATATAGCAAACGGAAATTACATATTTGATTTGAAATTGCAAGATGGAAGATCAACTAAATTTAATATTGTAATTAGTAAATAGAAATACTAAAATAAAACTTAAAGGCCTCTTATGAGGCCTTTTTTTTGACTATTTTTTCATCTTTTGCAAAAATTTAGAAACGTAAACAAAGTCGTATAGCTCTTTTACTTTTACATCTAAAATTTCTTCTTTACTGCCTTCCCACTTTTTAACTCCACCATCAATAAATAAAATATTTTCACCTATTTCTAAAACAGAATTCATATCATGGGTAATTACGATAGTTGTCATGTCATATTCTTTGGTTAACTCTTGAATTAACTCATCAATAACAATTGCTGTAACTGGATCTAAGCCAGAATTAGGCTCATCACAAAACAAATACTTTGGTTTCATAGAAATAGCTCTAGCAATGGCTACTCTCTTCTGCATTCCTCCACTTATTTCAGATGGATATAGAGAGTTTTTATTTAAAATATTTACCCTTTTCAGACAAAAATTTACTCTCTCAATTATTTCTTCTTCAGACATCTTAGTAAACATTCTTAAAGGAAAAGCAATATTTTCCTCAACAGACAAAGAATCAAACAGTGCACTTCCCTGAAATAGCATTCCTATTTGTTTCCTAACCTTCTTTTTATCTTGAGATTTTAGACTAGAGAATTTAATATCATCGTAAAAAACATCACCAATATCTGGTTCTAATAAGCCAACAATACATTTTGTTAAAACTGATTTTCCAGAACCACTTTTACCAATAATTAAATTAGTCTTCCCTTTTTCAAAAACGAAAGAAATATCTTTTAAAATTTCTACACCAGAAAAAGATTTAGATATATTTTTAACCTGAATCAAATCAACATTAATTGAGTTAATATATAATTAGCAAAAAGTATGAAAATACTACTGTAAACTACAGCATTTGTACTTGCTTTACCGACTTCCAATGCTCCACCTTTTAAATAATATCCGTAATAACTAGAAATACTTGTGATTATAAAAGCAAATACTATTGTTTTTGTAAGTGCATAGCGAATGAAAACGAAATTATCTTCAGAAAAAGATCTTATTCCTAAAATATATTGCTTGACAGGAATTATTTCTGTAAAGAAACAAACCAAACCACCACCAAAAAAACCAAAAAACATACTGTACATAATTACTATAGGAAAAATAAATAATGCTGCTAAAATTTTGGGTCCAACTAAGTAGCCTATAGAATTGACACCCATAACTTCTAATGCGTCAATTTGCTCTGTAACTCTCATAGTTCCAAGCTCAGATGCTATATTAGATCCAACTTTACCAGCTAATATTAAAGAAATTATGGTAGGACAAAACTCCAAAAGCATGGATTGCTTAATTGTAAATCCTACTGTATAATCTGGAATCCAAGCAGATTCTATGGCAGTTGCAGTTTGAATCACTAAAACAGCTCCCATAAAAGCAGACATCAGAGAAACTATAAATAATGATTTCACCCCTAATTGAACAACCTCATCAAGAAATCTTCTCCAATAAACACTAAATTTTTCAGGTTTGAAAAAGATGTGGTAAAGCATGAATATATATTTACCTAAATTTCTTATCATATATTTATATTAACCAAAATAAACAATAATAATTGTGAATCCATAAATGCAATCATTAATTTTGGAAGAATTCTATTTGTGAAAAGAAATATAGTTTTAAAATATGGCCTAATATTCTTGCTTATGCTAAGCTTTTTAAGTTGTAGTGTTCTAAAGAAAAAGAAAAATTGCGATTGCCCAGAATGGTCTTATTATAAAGCTGAAAAACTTAAGAGATTTACTTAAACCAAAGAAAATGAAAAAGAAAGCAATTATTGTAAGTGGCTATTTTAACCCCATACATAAAGGACATTTAGAATATTTTCACAATGCTAAAGCCATTAGTGAAGAGCTTTTTGTAATTGTCAATTCTGATCTTCAAAGACAATTAAAAGGTAGTAAAGAGTTTCAAGACGAAGAGGAAAGGATGATAATTGTAAGTCAAATTAAAAGTGTGAATAAAGCAATATTATCTGTTGATCAAGACAGAACAGTTTGTGCAACCATCAAAAAAATTGTTGAAGATTTTGGCCACGAATATGAATTTTCATTTGCCAATGGCGGAGACCAAAATAATAACACGATTCCTGAAAAACCAATTTGTAAAGAATTAGGAGTAAAACTTATAGATGGATTGGGAGACAAAATTCAATCCTCAAGTTGGTTGCTTAATAAATGACAATTTTATAAATCGGCTATTATTACAATTTAGCTGAGTAATTAATTTCATAGTATTTGGACCTTTGAGACTTAGACATACCAACTGTTTTGTCCATAAAATTATTTCTATCCTCTCTAGAACTAAATACCCATATGCATATAGAATCATTGCTATGATAAATAGCTTTTAACTCATCATCAATTTTACAAATCTGTTTTGGAATATCCACTTTTATACAAATCATTCTACAAAAATAATTTATCTTAAAACAACTTTTCTTTCTGAATCGAGTCTTAAGAGTATAAAAACCATTAATCCAAAAGAAAGAATTGCTGAGCCGCCCTTACTAAAAAAAGGTAGAGGTATACCAATTACTGGTGCTAAACCTATTACCATAGCAATATTTATCATGAAATGAAAAAATAAAATAGCTGAAACACAATATCCGTAAATCCTTGTAAACTTACTTCTTTGCCTTTCTGCAATTATAATCATTCTTATCAAAGTAGATAAATACAAGGAAATAAATATAAATGAACCTAAAAATCCCCACTCTTCAGCTAAAACACAAAATATAAAATCTGTATTTTGCTCCGGAACATGCTTGTACTTATCATTACTCAAAGTTCCTTTTAAGTATCCTTTTCCGAAACCCTCACCTGAACCAACTGCAGAAAGAGCCTGATATATATTATATCCTGCTCCTTTTCTGTCTTCTTTGACACCAAACATAATCTGGAAACGAGTTCTGTGCCTTTCACTGAAAACATGATCGTAAACATAATTGATGCCACCAGAAATAGACAGTCCAAGTAATGTAATAATTATTAGTCTTTGAATTTTTTGCTTTCTATATCTAGGCAAAACAAAATATCTAATAATTAAAAATGAAAAAATAAAACCAAAAACAAGAATAAGACCAAAAAATATATTTCCTGAAATAGCATTTCCTGCAAGGTAAAATACTGATTTTGAAGCTTTTAGAAAAATTCCTACGACTGCAATTAAAACTGTAAAAAGACCAACTAGTAAAAAATTTCCTGACAGTCCTTCTCTATATAAAACAAATATAAAACAAGCAAAAACTAACATTGTTCCTGGATCGGGCTGAACTGCAATTAGTAAAGCTGGAATAATTATCATAAAAAATGCTTTTAACTTGGTTCTGAATTCTTGAAATCTTGAACCTACATCACTCAATAATTTGGCTATGGACAAACTTAAAGTTAGCTTTATGAACTCGGATGGTTGTATAGAGAAGCCGCTAAAATAAAACCAAGATCTAGCACCTTTAATAGGAGGCATCAGCAAAACTAGAATTAATAAAAGTAAAACAAATCCGTAAGTGAAATAGGCTGTGTTTTTAATGAAACTTCCATCCATTAAAAGAATAAAAAAACCTGAAAAAAAAGTTATAATTATCCATATAAGTTGTTTTCCATAATTTGTAGACCAGAAATCACTTTGAATATCTAATCCCTTAAAAGTACTTGAATACATAATAAAATATCCAATTACAGAAAGTAACAAATACATTATTAGCAGTGGCTTATCAATATTTCTCCAAATGGATAGATTTCTATATTTCATTTAAAATTGGTATTTGGATTTAAAATAACAGCCTGGCTAATTTGATTTGCTTTTTCAATAGATTTTTCAGAAAGAGAACCTTTTATAAATAATTCCATCATTAAACTAGCAATTGGAGCAGCCCATTTGCTTCCCCAGGTACCATATTCAACATAAACTGCAATTGCAATTTGAGGACTATCCATAGGCGCAAAAGAAATAAAAACTGAATGATCATTAAAAGTCTTATTTTCAACAGTACCTGTTTTTCCGCAAACTTCAATACCATCAATTTTAGCATTTCTACCTGTTCCCCGATTTACAACTTCGTTCATAGCTTTCACTACGACTTCAAAATGTTTTTTATCAACACATGTACTGTGCTTAATTTTAAATTTTTTAAGTATGTTTTCATTTGCTATTTTTTTAATGATATGGGGGGTATAATAATATCCTCTATTTGCTATAATTGAAGCTAAATTTGCCATTTGAATTGGTGAAACACCAATCTCTCCTTCGCCAATACTATTAGAGTAAATAGTACTAAAAGCCCATCTTTTTTCCCCGTACCATTTATCATAAAAATCAACATCAGGAATAAAGCCACTTTTTTCTTCTGGCAAGTCTATACCAAGTGAATTGCCAAAACCAAAAGATTTTATCTTTTTCTCCCAAATCTCTAAACCTTCTCTACTAGTTTGAAAAACGTTTTTTGACTTATCTTTCATTATCAATCTTTTATATACCTGAAAAAAATAATGATTGCAGCTATGTTTAATTGCTTTAGTCAGATTATTTGGCTTTTCATGGTTGTGGCAGCCAATAATATTTTTATTGCAGGAAAATCCAGTTTCAGGGCTAATTACTCCATCATCTAAAGCAATTAATGCTTGAACCAACTTGAAAATCGACCCTGGTCTGTACTTGTCATTATAGACTGGTCTATTTATTAATGGCTTTAAACTATCATTTTTTTTTAAAATCTTGAAATTTTTAGAGAAATCTCTTCCTGTTAAATTTGAAGGATTATAGTTTGGAGCAGATACCATTGCCAAAACTTCGCCACTAGATGGCTCAATTGCAACAATTGACCCAATTTTATTTACCATTAATTTTTCCCCTAGTTTTTGCAGTTCAATATCTAAAGTTGTATAAAGACTCATCCCTGGCTTAGGAGGTTTTTTATTGACTGTTTCTACCTTATTTCCTGCATAATCTTTTAAATAATTTATATTTCCTCTCTCTCCCCTTAATAGTAACTCATATTGTTTTTCTAGACCAGTAATTCCAATAAAATCATTTTTAGTATAGAAAAAATCGCCTTGTACTTTTGTATTTTTAAACTGATTTTCATCAATTCTTCTTATATAACCCAATAAATGTGCTGCAATTGGATTAGGATATCCTCTGTCAATTTTTGATTTAGCAAAAACAGCATTAATTTGTCCTAAATATGGAGAAATCTTTGCATGCTCTTTATGTGTCATAGACTCAATAAAAACCGAAGGCTTATAAGGAACATTATATCCAGTAGATGCATTTTTTATAATCTCTTGAAAATCGTCATTACTCAAATTAAAAAGTTTACAAATAGCGGAAGAGTCTTTTGGTTTTATGATAGAAGGATGAATATAGATATCATATATAGTTTCTGCCCCAACCAATAGTTGATTATTTCTATCGTATATAAAACCTCTAGGAGGTTGGATATTTTCTGTTTTTGAAGTTATCTGACTGGCTCTTTCTGACCAGTCTTTATTAATAACCTGAATATAGAAAAGCCTAAAAGAAAAAATTATTCCTACAGAAATTATAATAAGAACAACTACCCATTGTCTATTTTTAAAAGGATCCATTATTTTTTAAAAATAAATAAGTACTGAAGAAAAACTAAAAAGACCAAAGCAGAAATAGTATTGATAAATGCCCTAAAAAATAATATCTGTAAATTATTAAATGAAAATTGCTCCATTATAAAAAAGATAAGGTGGTATGAGAAGATAGAAATTCCAAAAAATAATAAATACCTAACGAGACCAATAGTAAACATATTAAGTTCAACATCTTTTTCTATATCCTCTTTGGATGAAATAGAAAATAAAAATGTTGGTTTTAAAAATGTGATAATTAAAAGAACTGAAGTATTAAGTCCAAGGGTATTTCTAAAAATGTCTGTGATAAACCCTAAAAAGAAAGCATAAATTAATAAGTTAAAAACTGTTGTATCTAGTTTCATCTTCAAAATAAAAAAACAGATGATGATTGGTGAAAAGTAAGATGAGTAAATTCCAAAATCTAAAAAGTCAATGAAGAAAATCTGGACTAGTATAAGTCCTATAAACCAAGCGATATTTCTAAATTCAAAAATCATCTTTTATTAAGATGTTGTTTTATTTCTTCTGAAGTCCTATTGAAAACAATAAAACCAATTTTAGTTCTTGAAAAATCTTCCTCATTTTCTAACTTTATATCTAAAGTTTGTTGCTCAATATTTTCTTTTATTTCTATTACTTTCCCAATTTTTATACCTCCTGGGAATAATCCTTCAGCACCTGATGTAATAAAGTAATCTCCTAGTTTTACTTTGGTATAAATAGGAATATTTTTAACAAAAATATTCTGGTAATTATTCTCTTCGGGAACCCAAATTAAGTCTCCCCAACTATTGGTTTTTTCATGAAGTACTTTTAATCCAAAATTTGGATTTATTAATGGTCTAATTGTTGCATAATTATCTGTTACATTTTTAACAATTCCTAATATACCCTTTGTGCCAATCAATCCCATTTTGTCTCTAACACCACTTTTTTTACCAGCATTTACTATTAAAAAATTTTCGTAATGTTTAAATTGAGAATTGATGACTTTGACCTCCTTGAATAAAAAATTTTTTTGATAAATAGTATCCTTTGATTTTATAAATTTTCTACCTACCACCAAATCTTTATTTAAAAGTTGATTTTTTAAAATAGAATTTTCTTTTATTAAATCGTTGTTTATCTCTCTCAGAGAGAAATAAGAAAACATATTATATTGTAAATTGTAAAGACTTGATGTAATACTATTACTAGAACTTAAATAATTATAGTGATGATAAGAATTACGATAACTAAAGAGAAAGAATAAAGAAAAGAATTCCAAAAACAGAAAAAAGAGAAAATTTCTGTATTTCTGTATAAGCAGAATTATATTTCTCATTTATATAAATTTCTTCTCTATGCTTTAATTAAAAATTGATAATTATCAATATTCTTCAATGCAATTCCTGTTCCTCTTGCTACAGCTCTCAGAGGGTCTTCGGCAATATGAACTGGAAGTTTAGTTTTGGTGGATATTCTTTTATCCAAACCTCTTAACATAGAACCTCCTCCGGCCAAATAAATTCCAGTTTTGTAAATATCGGCAGATAATTCTGGTGGTGTCATTTCTAATGCACTCAAAATAGCTTCCTCAATTTTTGAAATTGATTTATCCAAAGAATGAGCAATTTCTTTGTATGAAACGTGAATTTCTTTTGGGATTCCAGTCATTAAATCCCTACCTCTTACTGCATAATCGTTGGGTGGGTTTTCTAGATTATCTATGGCAGCACCCACTTCGATTTTAATTTGTTCTGCAGTTCTTTCACCAATGAGAATATTGTGTTGTCTTCTCATATATTCTTCTATATCACTAGTAAAATCATCTCCGGCCACTCTTATAGACTTATCGCAAACTATTCCACCTAGTGCAATTACTGCAATTTCTGAGGTTCCTCCTCCGATATCAATTATCATATTTCCCATTGGTTCCTCAACGTCTACCCCAATTCCAATAGCTGCAGCCATTGGTTCGTGAATTAAATAAACTTCTTTACCTCCAGCATGTTCTGCAGAATCTTGAACCGCTCTTTTCTCAACTTCTGTAATTCCAGAAGGAATACAGATTACCATTCTCATAGTTGGTTGAATATATCTACTACCCCCTTTCATCATTTTAATCATTCCTCTAATCATGTGTTCAGCAGCTTGGAAATCTGCTATAACACCATCTTTAAGTGGCCTAATAGTTTTGATGTTCTCATGTGTTTTACCATGCATTTGCTGGGCCTTCTTACCAATAGCAATTACTTTTCCAGTAGTTCTATCCATTGCTACAATTGATGGCTCATCAACAACTACTTTGTCGTTATTTATAACTAAAGTATTTGCAGTACCTAAATCAATAGCAACTTCTTGTGTAAATACGTTGAATAATCCCATAATTGTAAATTTAATGTTTAAAATGTCTAGTTCCTGTAAAAACCATTCCAATTTTATTATTATTACAATAATCAATTGACAAATTGTCTTTTACAGACCCTCCGGGTTGAATAACTGCATTTATTCCTTGATCTCCTGCAATTTCCACACAATCTGGAAATGGGAAAAAAGCATCCGAGGCCATTACAGCATCTTGTAAGTCAAACTTAAAGGTTTTTGCTTTGTGTATTGCTTGATTCAATGCATCGACTCTTGATGTTTGACCAGTTCCACTAGCTAAAAGCTGTTGGTTTTTAACCAAAACAATTGTATTTGACTTTGTGTGTTTGGCTAATTTATTAGCAAAATACAGATCTTCCATCTGTTTAGAAGTTGGCTGATGATTAGTTTTTAATTCAAATGATTCTATATTTTCTACAGAACTATCTCTCTTTTGAATCAAGGTTCCGTTGAGACAAGATCTAACAATTTTATCAGGAAAAATTGTGTTGTTTTGTTTTAAAATTATTCTGTTTTTTTTACTTTTTAAAATTTCCAAAGCCTCGAAACTAAAACTAGGAGCAATTAGGACTTCGCAAAATAGATTATTTATAAGAGTTGCAGTTTGTAAATCAATTTCTTTGTTTGAAATTAAAACACCTCCAAAGGCAGAAACTGGGTCCGCTTCTAAAGCCGAACTATATGCATCTACAAGATTTTTTCGAGAAGCAAATCCACACGCATTATTGTGCTTCAAAATAGCAAAGGTTGGAATTGCATCTTTAAAATCTTCCATTAACATAATTGCAGAGTCAATATCTAAAAGGTTATTGTAAGAGATTTGTTTGCCATGTAATTGTTTAAACACATCTTCTAAATTTCCCGAAAACCAACCATCCTGATGTGGATTCTCACCATACCTTAGTGGGGTACTTTTAACAGAACCAAAATAAGAATGTATTGCCGTATCGTAATTACTAGAAACAGAGAAAGACTGAGTTGCAAAATATTTTCTATCCTTAATACTGGTTGAAACTTCATCTCTTCTAGAAATAATGTCAACTAATTCTTGGTAATGTTCTTTTTTAGACAAGACTGTAACATCTTTAAAATTTTTAGCTGCAGCTCTAATAAGAGATATTCCGCCAATATCGATTTTTTCTATAATTTCTTCTTCACTTGAACCAGAAGCAACTGTTTTTTCAAATGGATATAGGTCAACTACAACTAAATCTATTTCCGGTATTTTATATTTACTTAGTTGTAATTTGTCGTCCTGATTAGTTCTGCGATTTAAAATACCTCCAAAAACCTTTGGATGTAGGGTTTTTACTCTTCCACCAAGTATAGATGGATAATCAGTTAGTTTTTCAACAGGTATTACAGAAATTCCAAGATTTTCTATGAACTTCTGAGTTCCTCCAGTAGAATATATTTTAACTCCCTTAGAGTCAAGAATTTTAACCAACTCTTCCAATCCATCTTTAGAAAAAACAGAAATTAAAGCACTTTTAATTGTTCGATTATTCTCCACAGTTTAATTTATAAATTATTACTTTAAAATTATTAACTATATGGTAATAATTCACATAAAAATCAGAGTTGTTGATAACTAAACTAATATTGTTCAGAATTAACTTGAAATTCATGATAAAAATGACTCGACAACTTCAAATTAAAGTTTAATGAATTAGTTCACGATTCTTACAAGCTCTCTAGATTTTTGAATACAGTCACTAACGGAAACTCCATTAAAATAATTACCAACTAAATGAAAATTAGAATGACTATTTTTAAAATTCTCAATGGCATTTAATAAATCAGAATGGTCTAAATTAAATTGCGGAATTCCTTTTACCCATCTGTAATGATTGTAAATTACAGTCTCTCCTTTATGTCCAAGTAAATCTTCTAATTCTTTCAAAATTAATTCCTTGAGTTTAATAGGACTCATTTCACATAAATGCTTCTGTCTTTCACCTCCCACTAAAACCGTGAATAGCTCTTTACCTTCTGGCGAAACGTAATCAAAAATTCTACTATTAAAAAGTATCCCCAAGTAACTTTTATCATCAGAGGGTTTTGTTAAAACTCCAAAACCTTGTTTTTTATTTTGGATATTTTTCTTTTCAAAACCAAAATGAAAAACATCAACTGGACTGTAAATAATTTTATCTAACTCTGTGATTAAAGTACGATCATCAATAAAGTTCTTTAAAGAATATGCTGGTACAGTACAAATAATTTCTTTACAAAGTATTTTGCCAGAATCACTAATTATTTCATAGCCATTTTCAGATTTAATAATTTGTTCAACTTTATAGTTAAGTACTAATTTATCTTCCATCGACTCGGCAATTTTAGTGGTCAATTGAGAAAGTCCTTTTGGAAAATTAAATGAGTTTATTTTACTTTTTTTATTCTTTTTAGACTTTAGGACTCCCTTTATTATACTACCATGGGATTGCTCTAGTTTCCAAAGCAATTTAAGGGTATGTTCAGCACTCATTTTTTTGGTATTCCCAGCGTAAATTCCCGTAATAAATGGTTCTATTAATTGGTCATGAAATTCTTTTCCAAATCTTTTTTTGACAAACTCAAAAACCGAAGTATTTTTCTTATGTGGTTTTATAAAGGGTTCCCTTAAAATTCTTATTTTAGAAATAAAAGAAAATAAAGGACTAAAAATAAAGCTTATTGGGTTGAGAGGGATTTTAGTCAATCTATCTTGGTGTAAAACAAAACGATTTTTATTGCTAGTCTCTTTTGGAAACTGAAGTTCTTCCCATAAATTATAATCTTTTATTATTTCTTCGATTGCATCGTTATTAAGAAGAACAGTATTTGGACCGTTTTCACAAATAAAATCGTTTTCAATTTTAGTTTTAATAATACCCCCCGGTAGGTTACTGGCCTCTAAAATTAAAAAATCACTTCTTTTTTTGGATAAGAAGTGTGCTGCGCTTAAGCCGCATATCCCTGCTCCAATTATTACTGTATTAACTTCTTTTTTCATCTAAAAAAAACAGATTATAAAAATAAATAATTTATCAAATTAAGATCTGAGTTTTTACTATAAAAATGATTAAGATTTAAAGTAATTTTCATTTATGCATATTCAATTGTATATTCGCAAACTTTAATAATATACTGATATGGCAATAATAGGGAAAATAAGAGAGAAATCTGGACTTTTAGTGGCAATCGTAGGGCTTGGGTTATTTCTATTTATTATACCAGTTAATGATTTACTACAGCAATTCAACGGAACTGGAAATTCTACACTAGGATTATTTAACGATAGTGAAATAGATGCAAATGACTGGAAATACTTTAATAGAGAAAATAAGACAAGAAATAACTTGAGGATTAACAACCTAAACTCAGGAGGTAACGGAAGCTTAACAAGTGACGAAGAAGACCAGATTAAAATAAATACTTGGAATCAAATGATTTCTGACACAATTTACTTTTTTGAATTTGATAAAATTGGATTAGATGTTTCTGCAGATGAATTGAATCAAGGTTTATTAAACGGTGAAAACCCTCTTCCTTCTTCTCTAAAAGAATTATTTGTAACCAATGGCCTCTACAACAAAGATTCATTTAATATTTGGAAAACCAATAGAATAATTAATCTGCCTGACAATCCAGAGTCTAAAAGAGATCTTAAAAATAATATTGAAGATCCTTTAAAGAAAGAAAGAAAGATTAATAAATACAGCGCCATGGTTAAATATGGTATTTTAGGTACTGTCCAGGAAGCTAAAAGAACTTCAAACGAAGAAAAAATTACTTCAAATATTAATTATATTTTTATCGACTACAATGAAATCGATGATTCTTTAATTGATTTAAATGAAAAGGGAAAAAGATTGTTTTACAACGAACACTCTAATGAAAAAATGTGGGAACAAAGACAAGATTTAGTTTCTTACGACTACTGCATATTAAAATTTAATCCGTCCCAAACAGACGTAGCAAACTACACTGAAAGAATGGAATCTTTAATTGAAGATTTTAAATCTTCTAAAAACGACTCTCTTTTTGTAGCAAATTATGCAGAAACACCAATGGTGGTCCAGTCTCCTTACGGGCTAAGACCAAGTGGAAATTTTACTAATCAACCATACAAAGGAGGAAAATTTTCCTCATTTATTGATCAAAAAATAAGTAACTCAGTTAAAGGAGATATTGTTGGCCCTTTTGTAACCGGAGATAAAATTCAATTAGTTAAGATTCACGATACGGGAGAAGAAGAGCAAGCAAAAGTAAGACATATATTGATTAGTTCTAAAAAAGGAGATTTGGATGATGCTAAAAATAAAAAATTAGCAGATAGTATTTTATATGCAATTAGAAGAGATAGCAGTAAATTCTCATCCCTTGTTACTAAATACTCTGATGATCCAGGGTCGGTAGCTAATGGAGGTGTTTATTCTTGGTTCCCAAAAGGCCAAATGACTGCAGAATTTGAAGAATTTAGTTTTTCTAAAAAAGTAGGTAGATCAGGTGTAGTAAGAACAAATTATGGTTTTCATGTTATACAAGTTTTGGGAAGAAGAATTGGAACATTCAAGAAAATAGCTATTGTTGACGAAACAATACAAGTTAGTAAAGCAACTCAAAATGAATATTATGACTCAGTTGCTCTTGCTCTTTATTACAAAGCGGATTCTAATGATTTTGAAACTGCAGCAGATGAGCTAGGCCATGAAGTTAAATCCTCAGGATATGTTCCCTTAATTTACCCTAATCGTAGAACTTCAGGTCTATATGGTCCAGCAGACTTAAACAGAAATCTTAACATTTCTAAATGGGCATTTAATAGCGATGTGGGAGACTTACTTGAACCAGAATATATTTCAAATAATCAACTTGTTCTAGCAGTTTTAAAAGAAAAAATAATGTCATTTGATAATTCTTATGATAATATAGTTTCCTTAATGAAACCTTTGATGAAAAATAATCTAAAGGCCAAATACTACATAGAGAAATTCTCAAAGGATATAGATAGTGCTAATAATATGGATGAAATTTCGGAAATTACTGGAAAAACTGTTCAAACTAAATTTGTAAAATATAGTGATGTGAATATTGGAAACAATACTCAAGAACTAGCTGAGCCAAAAGTTATGGCTAATATTTTTAATTTAAATCCTGAGGAAAGATCTACAATAATTGAAGGTAAAAAAGGACTTTATATTGTTCAATGTCAAAAAACAAATAATCAAAGCAGAGTAGATGAAAACACTGTTATTGAGAAGGCTCAATCTGAAGAAAAGGAAATAAGAAAATTAATTGAACAAGGTTATTATCCTGCACTTTACGATTCTTATAAAGTAAGAGATGACAGGGCAAAAAATATGATTCTTAATAATTAATTTAAAAATTGTTTTAACCTTTCTAAGCTTCTATACTGAATAGCTTCTGCAACATGCTGAGTTTTAATATTTACAGAGCAGTCAAGATCTGCTATTGTTCTAGAGATTTTTTTAATCCTATTAAAACTTCTTGCAGAAAATTTTAAAGTCTTTGCAGCATTCCTTAGAAATTCTAAAGTTTCTACCGAAAGCTCACAATACGACAGAATTTCTTTAGTATTTAAAAGGGCGTTATTTTTTCCCTGTCTTCTAAACTGCATAGCTCTAGCTCTTTGGACTCTTTCCTTTATAGTTTCACTTTTTTCTTCTGAACCACCAACACTAGTCAGTTTATCAATTGATACTGATTCAACTTCTATTTGAAGGTCTATTCTATCCAATAGCGGTTGGCTTAATTTCGAAAGATATTGTTGAACTTTATAGAAAGATTGACTAGTGGTAGAATTTTCAAAATAATTCCCATTTGGAGTTGGATTCATTGCTGCTACCAACATAATATTTGAAGGGAAATCCACAGATCCAGAAGCTCTAGAAATAGTTACTCTTCCTTCCTCTAATGGCTGTCTTAGAACTTCTAAAACAACTCTTTTAAATTCTGGTAACTCGTCTAAAAAAAGAACTCCATTATGTGCTAGGGATATCTCTCCAGGTCTAGGGTTGGAGCCACCACCCACTAATGCAACATTTGAAATAGTATGATGAGGACTTCTAAAGGGTGGTTTGAAAATCAAATTATTTTGTTGGTTAAACTTTCCTAGGTAAGAATAAATTTTTGTAGTTTCTAGCATTTCAGATTCACTTAAGTCTGGAAGAATTGTTGGGATTCTCTTTGCTAGCATTGACTTGCCTGAGCCCGGAGGTCCGATGAGTAAAATATTATGAGAACCAGCTGCAGCAATTTCAATAGCTCTTTTGGCAACTTGTTGTCCTATAACATCTGAAAAATCTATTGCTTGAGTTTTATAGATTGTTTTAATTCTACTTAATTTTTTTTTAACGATGAGTTTTTTATCTAAAAAATGATCTATTAATTGTTGTAAACTTTTTACTCCAATAATATTTAACCCCTTTACTAAACTTGCTTCATCTAAATTATTTGCTGGAATAATTATTCCTGTCATCCCTAATTTTTTAGCTTTTATAGCCATTGACAAAACTCCTCTTACTGGTCTTAGATTTCCGTCTAATGACAACTCGCCCATTACAATATAGTCTTTAAATAAGCCAAGTTTAATTTGTCCTGAAGCACAAAGAATACCAAGTGCAATTGGTAAATCATAGGCACTACCTTCCTTTTTTAAATCAGCTGGAGCTAGATTTATGATAATTTCTTTTACCGGGATTTTGAAACCAATATTTTTAAGTGCTGCTGATATCCTATAATGAGATTCTTTAACAGCATTATCCGGCAATCCTACCAATAAAAACTTTGCTCCTCTTGAAACATTTACTTCAACTTCTACTTTTTGAGCCTCAATTCCTTCTAAAGCGCAACCAATTACTTTCTCAATCATATTTTTTGAACAAAGAAAGAATCCTAAGAACTTAAGTTTTTTACGTAGTTAAATTTTTGTAATTATTTTTCCGAATGAATCTATGGTATGATCTAAATCTTGATATGAAATTGCATCGTTTAAAAAATAGCTTTCAAATGCACTAGGCGGTAAATATACTCCGCTAGAAAGCATTCCATGGAAATAGTTCTTAAAATGAATATTATCACCGGCTTTTGCAGTTTCAAAATTCACTACTGGACGATTTGTAAAGTGAAGCGATATCATGGAGCCTATACTATTAATTTGGTATGGTAAATTACTTTTTGATAATGTTTTTTTCAATCCAGCTCTTAAATAAGCTGTTTTATCATTTAAAGAAGTATAAACGGTTGGGTTTGACTTCAAGTGTTTTAGCATTGCATATCCGGCAGACATAGCAATAGGATTTCCACTTAATGTTCCAGCTTGGTAGACAGGACCATCAGGTGCTAGAAAATTCATAATTTCCTTGCTACCGCCAAATGCACCTACAGGCAATCCTCCGCCTATAACCTTACCATAAGTTACAATATCTGCCTTAACTCCCAAGATTTCTTGAGCACCGCCTAAAGCGAGCCTAAATCCTGTCATTACTTCGTCAAAAATTAATAATGAACTATTTTGAGTACACAATTCTCTAAGCTGATTGATAAAATTTTTCTCAGGCAAAACACAGCCCATGTTTCCAGCAATTGGTTCTATGATAATAGCTGCTATTTTCTCGGGATATTTTTCAAATAGCTCTTTGACTTGATTTATATCATTATAATTTGCTAATAAAGTATCGGAAGCTGTTGCTTTAGTTATACCAGGACTATTTGGAACACCAAAAGTAGAGGCTCCACTTCCAGCCTGAATTAAGAAAGAATCTGAATGCCCATGATAACATCCAGAAAATTTAATGATTTTATCTCGGTTAGTAAACCCTCTAGCTAATCTCACAGCACTCATACAAGCTTCTGTACCGGAATTGACAAACCTAACCTTATCGATATTAGGGGCTAAAGAAACCAGTAGGTTAGCCATTTTTGTTTCCAACTCTGTTGGTATTCCATAGGACGTCCCTTTTTTAGATTGTTCATTAATTGCTTTGATTATTTCAGGATGAGCATGACCTATAATCATTGGCCCCCAAGAAGAAATATAATCTATGTATTTATTACCATCTTCGTCAATTAAATAAGCTCCAATTGCATTTTTAATAAAAATGGGCGATCCTCCAACAGACTTAAAAGCTCTAACTGGTGAGTTAACTCCACCAGGGATAACTTTCTGTGCTTGTTCGAATAATTTTTTAGATCTATTATTTATGAGTTTAAACATTTTGAGTCCTTAAGATTTAATTCGGTTATATTTGTAAATATTAATTTTAAGAGCCGAATATCGTGACTAATTGGGAATTTTCTTTAGACTGTGCAAGAAAACTTGACGAAAATGACAAATTAAGTACTTACAGAGAACGTTTTTTTATACCTAACTTCTCTGGAAGAGAATCTTTGTATTTCACAGGAAATTCATTAGGATTACAGCCTAAAAATGTTCAAACCTATATCCAAAATGAACTTGACGACTGGTCAAAATGGGGAGTGGAAGGTCATGAAAAAGCAAAAAATCCGTGGCTAGATTATCACGAAATTTTTAACGATAAAATATCTCCAATTGTTGGTGCTAAAAATAAGGAGTTGGTAGTAACCCATAGCCTAACTACCAATCTACACCTTTTGTTAATTTCATTTTACAGACCCAACAAAACAAGATTTAAAATATTATGCGAAAAAAAAGCATTTCCTAGTGACCAGTATGCTTTACAAAGTCAAGCCAAAATACATAATCTAAACCCTGAAGATTGTATTGTAGAAGTTGGCCCTAGAGATGGAGAACATACTATTAGAACTGAAGATATTATTTCAAAAATCAATGAAATTGGTCAAGAATTGGCTTTGGTTATGATCGGTGGAGTTAATTACTATTCGGGGCAGGTTTTTAATATGCAATCCATAACCACTGCAGGTCATAATGTTGGTGCATTTGTTGGGTTTGACTTGGCACACGGAGTGGGAAATATTCCTTTAAAACTCAACGAATGGAATGTTGACTTTGCTGCGTGGTGCTCTTACAAATACCTTAACTCTGGTCCTGGTGGAGTAAGTGGATTGTACATTCATGAAAAACATGTTGCAAATCCAAATATTCTAAGACTTGCAGGTTGGTGGGGCCATAAAAAAGAAGATAGGTTTAAAATGCCCGATAAATTCTCTCCTATTCCTACTGCTGAGAGCTGGCAATTATCTAATGCTCCTGTTCTGGCCATGGCTGTTCATAAAGCATCTGTAGATTTATTTAATGAAGTGGGAATGGAAAAACTTAGAAATAAAAGTATATCACTAACCAACTATCTAGAGTTTATTATAAATCAAATCAATGAAATAAAGGAATCTTATTTAGAAATTATAACCCCAAGTAATTCCAATGAAAGAGGTTGTCAACTTTCTATTATTGCTCACGGAAACGGAAAAGAATTATTTCAAGAGCTTTCTAAAAACCATATTGTTGTAGACTGGAGAGAACCCAACGTTATAAGAGTTGCACCTGTTCCTTTTTACAATAGTTTTCGAGATGTTTATGAGTTTGGAAGAGTACTAAATAATTATTTAAAATAATTTGAACCCTGATGTAAAAATATCTTTTCTAGCAATAATGACAGTTGTTTTTGGATTAGTGGTATGGAGAATTTCAAATAAAGTTTTTTCAGCAAATAAAAGAATCCAAAATAGTAAATTTGAAAAATCTGAATATAGAAAAAGATGGAAAAGAAGGTAATAATTGTAGGGGCAGGTTTAGTAGGCTCTTTATGGGCTGTTTATATGCAAAAAGCTGGGTATCAAGTAGTAATTTACGAAAGAAGATCAGACATTAGAAAAGCAGAAATTAGTGCTGGTAAATCTATAAATCTAGCACTTTCTGAACGCGGATGGAATTCATTAAAAGCAGCAGGTATAGAAAAAGAAATTGAAAAAATTGCCATTCCAATGAGCGGAAGAATAATGCATAGCATAAAGGGAGATTTGACTTACCAGGCATATGGAAAAAAAGACGAAGCAATATATTCAGTTTCAAGAGGCCATCTTAATGCAATCATGATGGATCTTGCAGAAAGTAAAGGAAATACCAAAATTCATTATCAGCACCAATGCTTAGATGCTAATTTAGAAAAAGGCCATATCACTTTAAAAAACCTGAACACTCAAGAAATATTTGAAGACAAAGCAGACGTTATTTTTGCTGCCGACGGTGCGTTTTCTGCAGTTCGATACAACTCTATGCAAAAGGTAGATAGATTTAATTTTAGCCAATTTTACATTGAGGACGGTTACAAAGAATTACTCTTACCTGCAGATAAAAATGGAAATTATCAAATCGAAAAAAACGCCTTACATATCTGGCCTAGAGGACGTTTTATGCTGATTGCTTTACCGAATGAAGACGGCTCTTTTACTTGTACTTTATTTATGCCTTTTGAAAATGACAAGTACGCATTTAAACAATTAGATAGCGATGATAAAATTGAGGATTTTGTCAAAGAAGTATTTCCAGATTTTTATGAAATGATTCCAAATTTGATTGAAAACTGGCATCAAAATCCACTATCTTCTATGTCTATAACAAGATGTTTCCCTTGGACGGTTGGAAAGTTTGCTCTTATGGGAGACTCTGCACATTCAACTGTTCCTTTTTATGGACAAGGTATGAATGCTGGATTTGAAGATTGTTTCGTAATGTGGGAGCTTTTCAATAAGCATAAAAACTGGGACAAAACATTTAAAGAATATCAAGAAATTAGAAAGCCAGATGGTGACGCTCTACAAGACCTTTCGCTAGATAATTATTATGTAATGAGAGATCATGTTGCAGATGAAAAATTCTTACTTCAGAAAAAAATTGAAGCCAAAATTCATGAGCGCCATCCAAATAAATGGATTCCATTATATAGCCAAGTATCATTTAGTAACATAAGATATTCTGATGCTTACAAGCAAGGAAAAATTCAAGAAGAGATAATGCGAAAAGTTATGAGCTCTCCAACTATTGAAAAAAATTGGGACTCAGAAGAAGTTGAAAATCAAATATTATCAATGATTCAATAATTATGCGGAATTGTCTAGTTCTTATAATGATAATTTTTTCAATAATTGGAAACAGTCAGATGAAAATGTATCAGAGAAAGAATACTCCTTTAGTAGACTTTAATGGCACTTATCAATTACAAAATTTTTATTTAAGTCCTGGACTTACTTACATGTTACCACATACAATACCAAATGTTCTTACAAATTCTAATAACGAAATAAACGCCAATGGAAGATTAGCATATACTATTGATGTAGGAGCTTATCGAATATTTGAAAAAGGAGGAAATATTTTTAATTATTTAGACTATGGAATTGGTTTTAAAAAACTTTCCGGAAGTGAGCAAATAAATGAAAGTAAGTCCATCTTTAAGCAAAGGTTTTTAACAGGTAGTTTTAATTTAAATAATATTTGGCAACTATCTGACAGAAAATTTATACAAACTAGCATAGGGTCCAATTTGGATTTTAAGTTATATGAAGAAGGAAGCCCATCCCCAAATAATACAGATAAATTAATTTTGGCATTTCATTTAAAAATTGGCTACGGATTTAAAGTAAAAAAAACTTTATTTATAATTCCAACAATGGAGTCCCCTTTTTTATCGTTAAAGAAATGGGAACAAGGAAAATCTACATATGGGATTTTCAACAGCAGGTATAGACCCTTGATATTTAAAGTAAGATTTATATTGTTAAAAAAACTTGGAAAAGGAAAGTGTCCTGAAGCACTTACAAGCCCAGAAGACAAAGCTAGATACGAAAGAAATTATATGCAATAATGAAAAATTCTCAAAAAAAAGCAACAGAATCTTTAGCGGTTCAAACAAAAATGGTTTTACCCAACGATACCAATCCATTAAATACACTTTTTGGAGGAAGACTATTGGAATGGATGGATGAAATAGCAAGTATTTCAGCTCACAAACACTGTGGTCGTGTAGTAGTAACAGCATCCATCAATAATGTTTCATTTGACGAACCTATATTCGCTGGAGAAATTGTATCATTACATGCAAAAGTAAGTAGAGCATTTAACTCTTCCATGGAAGTCTTTATAGACGTCTTTGTGGAAAATACAGATGGTAGCCGAAGAAAATGTAATGAAGCTATTTATAATTTTGTAGCAATTGATCAAAACAGAAACCCAATAAGTGTTCCAACTTTAATTCCAGAAACACAAATTGACAAACAAAGGTTTGATTCTGCATTAAGAAGAAAACAACTTAGTTTAGTACTGGCTGGAAAATTAAAACCTGAAGATGCTACAGAACTTAAAAATGCTTTATTCCCTAAACTAAAATGAAAGCAAAAACTTGTAACGATATATTTGAAAAAGTAATTGACTATTACCACATCAATAATACGGTTGATGCGTCCTATCTTAACCCATTTGAAAAAGAAACATTGGAATTTTTACTTTTTGAAAAATGCTGGATAGATACCGTTCAATGGCATTTAGAAGACCTAATTAGAAATCCTAATTTAGATCCAAAAAATGGATTAGCTATAAAACACAGAATCGATTCTTCAAACCAAAAAAGAACTGATATTGTTGAAAAAATTGACGATTATTATTTCCATGTTTTTAAAGAAAACTCAAATTCCGAGAGCAGAATAAATACGGAAAGCCCTGGATGGGTTGTGGACAGACTTTCTATTTTAAATTTGAAAATATTCCACATGAACGAACAAACAGAGAGGAAAGATGTTAATCAAGAACACATCTTAAATTGCAATGAAAAATTAAATATTTTAAAACAACAAAAAATTGATTTAAGTCTTTCTTTTGACCAACTTTTACAAGAATACAAAAGTGGAATCAAAAAAATGAAAGTCTACAGGCAAATGAAAATGTACAACGACTCAACTTTAAATCCTGAACTCTATCAAAAAAACAATAGCTAAAAATATATTGATTATACGATTTTCGGCACTTGGAGATGTAATACTTGTAAGACCAATAATTCAACTATTTCTAAAAACATATCCCGATGTTAGAATCTGGATGGTTTCTAATATAAAAAATAAGTCAATCTTTGATTTTGACGAAAGATTAAAATTTATTGGTATAGATTTTAATTCAAAAGAAAAAAAAATATTTCAAATAGCTAAAAAAGTTAAAGTAGTTTCAGGAAATATAAATTTTAATGGAATTTATGACCTACACGATGTTATTCGTTCAAAAATACTCTGCTTGATGCTTTCTTCAAAAACAGATGTTACTAGAGTTTTCGAAAAGCAAAGGAATTTAAAAAATAAAATTATAAGTAAAAAAATCACTTTGCAGAAACTCAAAACATCAAGTGAGCGTTATTTAAATTGTTTAAAAAAAGATTTTGAAAAACTTGATTTTACTAATATTAGTAAATCTATAAAGAGTAGGGATACTAAAGAAAACATTATTGGAATTGCCCCTTTTTCTGCACATAAAAGTAAAATATGGCCTTTGTCAAACTATCAAAAAATAATAAATCATTTTAACAACTTTAAGTTTGTGATTTTTGCTTTTGATAGTCAAGAGATAGAATATTCAAAAACTTACTTCTTAAAAAACTCAAACTGTAGTGTGATTGATGGAAATCTAGACCTGGATGAACAAATGGAATTAATTAACGGTTTCAAAGTATTTATTTCTATGGATAGTGCCAATATGCATTTGGCAAGTCTTACGAGTACTAAGGTTGTCTCTATATGGGGTCCAACACATCCTTTTTTAGGATTTAGACCTTTATTTAATGAAGAGTTTATTGTTCAGTTAAGTAATGAAGAATTTAATGATAGACCCATTAGTATTTATGGAAAAATAAGAAAGAAAGATAAGGTAAAAGCTGAACAGTCTATGTCTAGAATTGATGCGGAAAGGGTAATTGAAAAAATTAATTTAGCTATTAATAAATAATTAAGATGGACTCAAAGTGAAAGTAAAGCTTTCCATTATTTGATTACATAAAAGCTTTTTGCAGGCATCCTCAACAATTTTTTTTGCAGAATCCTCATCGCTAGTTTCCACATATAATGTTATATGTTTTCCAATTCTAACATTACTGATTTCAGTAAGACTTAAATTGTCCATACTTTGGGTAACTGCCTTGCCTTGTGGATCTAGTAAGGCTTCAAGTGGCATAATATCAATACTGGCTTTAAATCTCATGTTATAAAATTATTAAATAAAGAAAAAAATAAATACAAAAATAGAACAATAGGGAAAATAAGAAAGGTATTTCCAAATATTATTAAAAAAACAAGACAAATTATAGATGAAAATACCCACATATAAATAAGCTTGTTTGTCTTAAAATTTAAGTTCTTAATTTTCAATGATATAAACCTCCATTTACTTACCATTAGAAAGCTTATTAAAAGAATAGTTATGGGTAAAAAAACTTGGTAATTAGAAACATTTACTATCCAGCTGCTATACTCAAGATAAGTCAAGGTCAAACTAACAGTAATTAATGCAAAAGCAGGAATTGGTAGGCCTATGAAAAAAGAACTTTCTTTTACTGCAGTATTAAATTTTGCAAGTCGTATTGCTCCAATTAGTGGGATAAGACCAAGAATTATAAAAAGCCAAAATTCTACTTCCTTTTCAACAAAAAACAAAGATAATGTGCTCACGGAATAAACAATAATAGAAGGTGCAATCCCAAAAGTTATTAAATCTGCAAAAGAATCTAATTGAGCACCTAAGGCAGATTGAACATTTAATTTTCTTGCTGCAAATCCATCTAAGTAATCAAAGAGTGAGGCAAATAATATTAACCCTACAGACCAATATATTTCACCTAAAAATGCAAAATAAATTGAAGACCATCCTAACAGAAAATTGATTGAGGTAATTATATTAGGGATATTTTTTTTCATATATGGGAACTAAATTACTGTAAACTTCGTTTCTTAATAAACAAAAAACCAATATTTAGTTTTTACTTTGCTAAATATATTTAAATTATACTGTGAAAAATTACTATCTATTTATATTGCTATTTATTAATTATTCAATTTCTGGACAATTAAATTCTCCGAAATATAGTAATGAATTTCTTAATATTGGTGTTGGAGCTCGATCCTTGGCAATGTCTAACTCAGTAATCACCAGTACCAATAGTGCTATGTCTGGTTTCTGGAATCCAGCAAATCTCTCTAAAATCAATAACGACATTCAAGTCGGGTTAATGCATGCAGAATATTTTGCTGGTATTGCAAAGTATGATTTTGGAAGTATTGCCAAAAAAATTGATGAAAAAAGTGGTTTTGGATTTTCTTTTTTAAGATTTGGAGTTGACAATATACCTAACACTTCAGAGCTTATTGATGCACAGGGAAATGTAAACTACGACAGAATTTCCTATTTCAGCGCTGCAGATATTGCATTTATTGGTAGTTATGGAAGAAAAATAAACGACAATCTTTCGGTCGGAGGTTCAGCTAAAGTAATTAATAGAACTGCCGGAGACTTTGCCTCAGCTTGGGGTTTTGGAATTGATATTTCATCCACATATATTAAAAATGACTGGGCAGTTGCTCTAGTTGCTAAAGATGTAACATCCACTTTCAATGTCTGGAGATACCAGTTATCTAGTGAAATGATCAACACATTTAATTCCACTGGCAATGAAATTCCGGAAAATGGTCTAGAACTTACTTTACCTAGATTAATAGTAGGATTAAGTAAAAATTATGAATTTGAAAAAAATGTTCATCTACTAATAGAATTTAATGCAGATATCACTACTGATGGAAATAGAAATGTATTATTATCAGGGAATCCTTTTTCCATAGACCCCCATATAGGTAGTGAGTTTAATATAAAAGACATTGTTTTCATTAGGGGAGGAATTGGCAATGTTCAAAAAACACCTGACTTAACAGGTAAAATGATTTACACCATTCAACCAAATTTAGGGATTGGAATTAATATTAAAGGAGTTGAAATTGAATATGCTTTAACAGATATTGGTGATGTTTCAATTGCTGAATACAGCAATATTTTTTCATTGAAATTCAACTTAAACCCAAAAACAAATTGAAATTAGTAAAAATAAAAATAGCTTTTTTATTTTTTTTCTTAGGGTTTCATCAAAGTAATTTTTCCCAGTCTTTAGGAAATGAATGGATTAATTATAATCAGCAATACTTTCATTTTCCAATTGTTGAAACTGGTATCTACAGATTAAATTATGAGACCATTAATAATCATTTAATTAGTTTAGGAATTAACATTAATAATATTCCGCATAATAATTTTCAAGTCTTTGGGAAAGAAAAAGAAGTTTCTCTTCTTATAAAAGATAACAATAACAATGGTTTTTTAGACTCCTTGGAATATATTGAATTTTATGCTGAAAAAAATGATGGGTGGCTAGATACTTTAGTCTATGATTCTATACATTTTATGCCTGATAAGTACTACAGTCTTTTTAACGATACCATTAGATATTATTTTTCATGGAATAGTAACTCTAATAATAAAAGAACTACTGTAGAAATAGACTCAAATTACAGCATCTATAATCCTATAAATTATTGTTGGAAAACACAAGTTTTAAAGTTTGCTACCAATTATAATGTTGGTTATCAAATTGATGGTATTTCAAGTCCAAAATATGAAAAAGCTGAAGGATGGGGAGGGGTAACTTTGCAAAAAAATAATTCAAATATTGAGCAAATAAGTTCAATAAATTGTTTTGGAAGTGGCCCAAATGCATTTGGAGAAATAAATCTTTTTTCTGCAAATTCCTCCACCAACAACTCAAATGGAAACAATCATAATACCAAGTTATTTATCAATAATAATCTAATTTTTGATTCTTCATATTTTAATTACCAAACCCTTCATGTAAAATATAGTCTTAGTAGTAATAACATCTCCAATGTTACTAATTTTAAGCACGAGATTTCAGATATTGGACAAGGAACAGATTATCAAAACATAGCTTCAATTAGTTTATCCTATCCTCACTCAACAGATTTTTCTTCCTACGAAAAATTACATTTTGGAGTTCCCTTTTCCTTAAATCAAAAACAAAGGCTTACTATAACTAATAATGTAAATGCGTTAGGCTCCCCAATACTTTATATTTTAGGTGATGAGCATAAAACAGTTCCATTAATAACCAATAATTCTAATTTAGAAGCAGTTATTCCAATTGCTCAAACCGATTCTATAATTTGCTATTTATTAACCGACTCAAATGTTAATCATGTAAAAAAAATTCACACTGTCAATAGCCAAGGATATTTCAATAATTTTAATTCTTTACAAATTGACAGTGCATTTGTTATAATTACTAATAAAAATTTACTTTCTTCATCAAGAAGCTATGCAGCATATAGAGCAACAAATGTAGATACATTAGTTGTGGATATCGAAGAACTTTACCACCAATTTTCAGCTGGAATATTCAAAAATCCTTTAGCAATAAAAAGATTTTTAAAATTTAGTATGGTTAATTGGCCCAGTTGGCCTTCACATATTTTTTTAATTGGAAAATCAGTAAGATTTAATAATGAAATAACTCCTGGTTCAAGAAATGACACCATTTCTTACAAATTAAACTTAGTTCCTTCATGGGGATACCCTAGTTCAGACAATCATTTTGCTGTTGGTTTAGAAAGTAATAAAAGAAGTTACTCTCTTCCAATAGGCAGATTGAGTGTAAACAACAACACCTCGGTACTTAACTATTTAAATAAAGTAATAGAGTTAGAATCTCAACAAGGAAATAACAGTAATTATACTTTAGAAAATAAGGCATGGCAAAAAAATATTGCTCATTTTTCAGGTGGAAGCGATAGCTCCGAACAAGCTTATATGAATAATTATTTGGAGCAATTTCAAAATATAATTGAAGACACCTTGTTTGGTGGTCAGGTTAAAAAATTTGGTAAAAACCCTTTTACTTCAACAATAGATCCTTTAGAGTTTCAAGTTGTTCAAAATTATTTAGAGGAAGGCATTTCATTGATGACTTTTTTTGGACATGCATCTTCCGGCTATGGGTTTAGTCAAAATATTGACCAACCTGAAAACTGGAATAATCAAGGAAAGTATCCAATGGTAATTGGCTTAGGCTGTTATTCTGGCGATGTACATAATCCAGATACCAATAGCTTTTCAGAACAAATTATTCGTCCTGTAAATAGTGGTGCAATTGGATTCATTTCTACCGTTAAGCAAGGATTTACACCCTTTATAAATTTTTACAGCAAGATGCTATACAAAATGATTGGAAAATATGGCTATAATAAATCTATAGGTCAGCAGATGGTTATGACTGTCGATTCTCTTGACCAAAGTACTTCTTTAGTAACTTGGGAACCAAAATTTGAAAGTAATTACAATGGAATGTCTCTTCAGGGAGATCCTGCTGTAAAAATTAATTCCCATAACTTACCAGAATTATTGCTTTCCGAGGAAGATGTCTGGACGGAGCCAAGTGTGGTAGATCTTTCTAAATCAAGTTTTGACTTAAAATTCAAAGTATACAATCTGGGCACAGCTTTTAGAGATTCTGTTTTTGTAGAACTTAAGCAAGATCTTCCTAATGGATTAGACACTATTTACTCAAAATTTATCCCTGGAATATTAAATGAAGACACCATAACTTTTAGTGTAATTAACAAACCTGAAAATAGTGTTGGACAGAATATTTTTACAATTTCAATTGATTTACCAATTTCCACCATTGAAGAGGCTTACGACGAAAGCGGAAATAATAGAATTCAATATTTAATGAATATTTCTTCGAATTCAATAATCCCAGTTTGGCCATATGATTTAAGTATTGTTGGAACTCCAACTGATACACTAAGAGTTTCAACTATTAATCCATTAGAGTCTTCCAATACTTATTATTTTGAAATAGACACCAATATTCAATTCAGTTCTCCTTTTTTAAAAACTCAGTCTATTGTATCGAGCGGAGGAGTTATTGAAGCAATTCCAGAAAATTGGTATAATAGCATTTCCAACTTAAATGATTCATTGTTTTTCGAAGACAGTGTCGTATATTTTTGGCGTTCTAGACCAGACAGCTCTGTAGTTGATTGGAAAGTAAGGTCATTTCAATACATTCCAAATAAATGGGGCTGGAGCCAATCACATATTGATCAGTTTAAGGAAAATGAATATTTAAATATTGTTCTTGACAGCTTAAATAATATTTTCAATTTTGCTCCAACATTAAAAAGCATAACATGTAAAAATTATATTCAGCATGTTGCTCTTGGTTCAGAATGGTCTGGAACTTACTGGGAAGTAAGTGGTGAGATTGCAGATTACGGAGGGCACACAAACCCATCTATAATGGTTGGTGTGGTAGATCCTAACACTTTAAATTATTGGAAAACACCCTTTGTTGACAATTCCACAACTCCTCCTAGAATTCTAAATCCAAATAATTGTTTTGGTCAATACAACGGAGATCCTAGTGTCTGTGGAAATACATCTTTAATTGGTAGAGCAAGAGAACATGGTTATTTTATGTTTAAAAACAGTAGTCCTTCACAATTGGATTCGTTAGCAAGTATGTTAAGTAGTAAAATTCCAGATGGTTATTATATAATAGTGTATAGCTATATTCCTAATAATTATGGTGGAACTTTGCTTTACAATAGCCCATTGTACGCCAACTGGCCTACCAATTTATTCTCTACTTTTCAAAATTTAGGAGCAACTGGATTTACCAGTTCAAACCAACCAGACGATGGCTTTATATTCTTTTGTAAAAAAGGCGATCCTAATACTGCTATTGAAGTAAGGTCTGACACAATTTCTCCTGGCTTTGTTCCATCACAACTATTAGAATTTAGCACAACCGTGACTAGTTCTCTAGAAAGTGGAAAAATGTTATCTGGAATTATTGGTCCATCTAACAATTGGAAAAATATATATTGGGAACAAAGTGCACTAGAAAATCCATCCGCAGATTCTACAAGGTTAAAAGTTTATGGCTTAAACTCTTTATCTTCCAACCTAAAAACTTTAATTATTGATACTAGTTTTACAATTAAAGATTCTATTACCAATTTACAATATATTGACAGTTCCTTTCATTATCTACAATTGGAGATGGAAAGTTCTGATGATTCATTATTAACTCCAAGTCAAATAATAAACTGGCTAATTACTTACGACCCACTTCCAGACTTAGCTATTAATCCAAAAAAAAGTTGGTTTTTAGATTCTAGTATTATTCAACAAGGGGACTCTATTTATTTTAGTGTAGCAATAGAAAATATTTCTCCATTTGATATGGATAGCTTGAAAATAAACTACTATGTAGAGAATCAGGATGGACAACTAAATATACCTTATCCAAGACAGGATTCTCTAAGATCGAGAGAAATAATTATAGACACAATTGCAATCTCTAGCAGATATCTAATCGACGAATATTTGATATGGGTAACAGCAAATCCAAAAATAAATAATCTTGAAACGGATCAAGCTGAACAATTTTATTTTAACAATTTAGCTCAAAGAAAATTTACAGTTTTAAAAGATAATACTAATCCTCTTTTAGATGTTACTTTTGATGGTGTTCACATTTTAAATAACGATATTGTAAGTCCAAACCCACATATTGTCATTGAATTAAATGATGAAAATCCTTTTTTAATTTTAAATGAGGATATAGATACTGTAAATTTTCAAATTGAAGTTATGAAGCCTAATACTTCAAGTTGGGAAAGAATTAACTTTTTCAATGGTGCATTAGCTAATTTAGAATGGTATATTAATGAAGAGGAAAATAAATTTACAATTGAATATGATCCTATTTTTGACCAAGATGGAATATACAAATTAAGAGTACAGGGTCAAGATAAAACCGGCAACTCCAGTGGGGATGAGCCATATCAAATAAACTTTGAAGTAATTCAGAAATCTACTATTACTAACATATATAATTATCCAAACCCTTTTTCAACAAAAACACATTTTGTTTTTACTCTTACAGGGTCTGAAATACCTAATAAATTAGACATCCAGATCATAAATATTAATGGAAGACTTATTAAGGAAATTCATCTGAGCGAAATCGAAAATATAAAAATCGGCAACAACATGTCCAAATATTTCTGGGACGGAAGAGATGAATTTGGTGATCCAGTTGCAAATGGAGTTTATATATATAGAGTAATTTCAGAAATCAATAATTTAGACATTGAACTTAGACCTTCTGAAGGGGATAAAGCTTTTACCAATGGCCTTGGTAAAATGTATTTAATTAGATGATAAAAAAGAAAACTTATATTTAAGTTTAAGAAACTTTAATTCGTAAAACCTGAAGCTTACATAGGAAACTAAAAGTGTTGAAACGAAAATCAATGACGGGTATAAAACCAAACTTATTATCAAGGATTCCATAAATAACTCATTCACTTGTAACACTACAGTTATCATAATACCGTGATAGCAATATAGCCCATAGGATAACTTTCCAAAAAAATTAAAATATCTAATTCTAGAAACTTTTATTATTGAATTACCACAATAGGTTTGTTCGAGAATAATAAAAGAAAAGAAAATGGAGAATAGTACTCTTTGAATTATAATAAAAAAATCATTTTCTAAAAGGACAGGCATCAAAATAAAAAATGTAAAAATAGTTACGTAAATAAATAAAATTTTATTTCTTGATAGACTCTTTAGTTTATCTAAAAAATATTGGTGTTTAAATGCTAAAATTGCTGTTAAAGCTCCTATTCCAAAATTACCTAGTGCACTTGCTGTGTGGAAGTTTAAAGACAGTGAATCGTTAATGAAATAAATTCTAAAAAATAAGGATATAAATATGATTAAGAAAGATATTTCGGAAAGATATTTATTAAACCATTTTATTGTAATTGCCCAGAAAATATAAAATTGTTCTTCAACAGAAATAGACCACATAAAAACCATGAAGAATAAAAAATTGTAACCATTCTCAATGATATCATAATTTAAAATAAATAGAACAAAGTTCCATAAAGAAGGTAATTTTTCGGATTCAAAGAAATAATGTGATTTTAAATATTCTAATAAGAATCCAATAAAAACTATAAAAAAATATAATGGCCAAATTCTTAATGATCTTCTAATTAAGAAATTTTTAAATTGAAATTTTTTAGTGAATTTAATCTCTTCCAAAGCTTTCCAAGTAATTAAAAAACTTGAGAGAACAAAAAAAGAATCTATTGAAATAAATCCTAAAATTTTACCATAATTAAATACTGTAGCGTATAATTTTGAATTAATTATTTCTGGACTATTACTAAAAAAAACATGTCCAAAAAAAATACCAATGAATCCAATAAATCTTAATGAATTTAATTCCTTGAAATATTTTGCCTTATAACTATCTTTACTCAATCTTCTCTAACGAATTATGCAAATCATGAATGAATTAACATATACTAATATATACTAAATATTGTGTTTATAGACACCCATACACATATCTATCTTTCAGATTTTAATGAAGATCGAAAAGAAATTATTTCAGAATGTATAAATAGCAGAGTGAATAAACTTCTTCTTCCAAATATTGACAAAAGTTCAATAAAAGATGTAATTAAAATGTGTGAAGTCTATGAGAATATTTGTTACCCAATGGTTGGATTACATCCTTGCTATGTCAAAGATTCTTATGAAGATGATTTGACTTATTTGAAACCTTTTATTAGATCCTTAAATACAATAGCTATAGGGGAAATTGGAATTGATTTATATTGGGACAAAACAAATTTAGAAATTCAAAGAAAAGCTTTTATTACCCAAATAAATTGGGCCAAAGAATTTAAACTTCCTATTGTTATTCACGCAAGGGACTCTTACAATGAAATATTTAACGTTTTAGACCAATTAAATGATGAAAATTTAAAAGGGGTTTTTCACTGTTTTTCCAGTTCTTTGAAAGATGCAGACCGAATATTAAATTATGGTGGATTCAAGTTAGGAATTGGAGGAGTAGTTACTTTTAAAAATAGTGGTCTTGAAAAGGTGGTAAAAAATATTGATATTAAAAATATTGTTTTGGAAACAGATTCGCCATATTTAACCCCTGCTCCTTTTCGAGGGACTAGAAATAAAAGTAGTTACATTCCTATTATTGCAAATAAACTTTCGGATATTTACGAAATTAGCAGTGAAGAAATTGGAAATATCACTTCAAAAAATGCAAAAGAAATTTTTAATATTTAAAATAACTTTTCTATTATTATTTTTTCCCTTTTGGGCATTTTCATTTAATTTAAATATATCTGAAAATATTGAAAGCACTGAAATTAGTGTTCTCACATGTGATCCAGGTAATGAAATATATTCGCTTTTTGGACATAGTGCATTAAGAATAAAAAATCCTGTAAATGGCCAAGATTTAGTTGTGAATTGGGGCTTATTTGAATTTTCAGAGAGTCAATTTCAATTTGGATATGATTTTGCAAAAGGTAGATTGAAATATTATATGGGTATTCAATTAATGTCTAATTTCATAACAGAGTATCGCCGCTCTAAAAGAGGAATAAGAGAGCAAGTTTTAAATTTAAGTAACCAAGAGAAATATCAAATAATTCAACTTCTTGAAGAGAATTACAAACCCGAAAACAGGAAATATAAGTATGAATTTTTTTATGACAACTGCTCATCAAGATTGAGAGACGTTATAAAAAAAGTTTTTGGAGAAAATATAAATTTTTACCAATCTCCCAAATCTAATAAATTCACTTTTAGAGAAACTATTCATATGTATTTGGAATCTTTTCCTTGGTTAAAGTTGGGAATTGACCTTGTTTTAGGGAAAAAGATAGATAAATTGGTAAGCAATGAAAATCTTATGTTTCTTCCACTTAATGTCGAAGAGATATTTGACAAAAGCTTGGTTCAAAATAATGAATCTATTAAAAACCTTGTTAAATCAAAAAATACTCTTATTGAGTCTTTCGAAAATAAAAATAAACTTAATAATATTGGATTTTATAGTTGGATTTTACTTGCAATAACTTTATTACTAATTGTCTTTAAGTTAGATAAGGCACTTGGGGTTTGGAGCTCTTTAAACTTATTTATAATTGGATTATTAGGAATTGTTTTAGTTTTCATGTGGATAGGAACTGACCACAATGCAACCAAAATGAATTTTAATTTACTTTGGGCGTCTCCTTTTCACTTTATTTTAATTTTCTGTTTAATTAAAGAAAGCTGGAATAATTTCACTTATTGGTATTTAATATTATCGTTGATTTTGATTTTTACAACTATTTTGTTTTGGTTTACTTTGACCCAAGAATTTAACTCTTTTGTAAAACCTATTATACTCGAACTTGTAATTATCTATTACTATTATTTTAAAAAATGTGGATTTCAAATTAATCTTGGTAAAACAAACGGTTGATTTTAACCATTATGTTTAAATTAGTATTCAAATAATTTATGATGGAAAAATACGATGTTGTTGTTGTAGGTTCAGGCCCGGGAGGATATGTCTCTGCAATAAGGTCTGCTCAACTAGGATTAAAAACTGCTATTGTTGAAAAATACAACACACTTGGAGGAACTTGTTTAAATGTTGGCTGTATTCCTTCAAAAGCTCTTTTAGATTCTAGCGAGCATTTTAAAACAGCACTTCATGATTTTGACAAGCATGGAATTGATATAAATACTCCTAAAGTTAATCTTCCTAAAATGATGACAAGAAAAGAGGAAGTAATAAGCCAAACTTGTGATGGAGTTCAATATCTAATGGATAAAAATAAAATTAGAGTTTACCATGGAATGGGTTCATTTGTGGATAAAAATACTATTTCTATAAATGGAGAAAAAAATGATAAAATATTTGGGGAAAATATAATAATTGCAACTGGTTCAAAACCAAACTTTTTTCCAGGAATGGAGCCTGATAAAGAAAGAATTATTACCTCTACAGAAGCACTTTCATTAAAAGAAGTTCCCAAACATCTTATTGTAATTGGAGGTGGTGTTATTGGACTTGAACTAGGTTCTGTTTATGGAAGATTAGGTTCTCAAGTTACAGTTGTTGAATTCCAAGACGGGTTACTGCCAACTATGGATAAAACACTTGGAAAAGAACTTATGAAAATTCTAAAAAAAGAAGGATTTAAGTTTTTATTTAACCACGCTGTTCAAAAAGTGAATTCTAACAAAGGTGGTGTACAGCTAGATGTGAAAAATAAAAAAGGAGAAATTATTTCTGTTGAGGGAGATTATTGTTTAGTTGCAGTTGGAAGAAAAGCATATACTGAAAAATTAGGACTGGATAAAATTGGCGTAGAAACTGATAAGGCTGGAAGAGTGATCACTAACGATCATCTAAAAACCTCTGTAAAAAATATTTATGCAATTGGAGATGTAGTCAAAGGAGCTATGCTTGCACACAAAGCTGAGGAAGAGGGTGTTTTTGTGGCCGAACATATTGCAAATCAAAAACCACATATTGACTATAATTTAATTCCAGGCGTAGTTTATACGTGGCCTGAAGTTGCATCAGTAGGAAAAACAGAACAAGAATTAAAAGAATCTAACGTAGATTTTAAAGTTGGTCAGTTTCCAATTAGAGCACTTGGAAGAGCAAGAGCATCTATGGATATTCAAGGTTTAATAAAAATAATTTCTGATGCTACAACTGATGAAGTTCTAGGTGTTCATATGATAGCTCCTAGAGCTGCAGACTTAATTATGGAAGCAGTAGTGGCAATGGAATATCGAGCAAGTGCAGAAGACATAGCTCGAATTTGTCATCCTCATCCTACCTACAGCGAAGCAGTAAAAGAAGCCGCATTAGCAGCAACAGAAAGTAGACCATTACACATCTAATATGACAAAAAATAAAATTGGAGTCTTAATTCTTAACTTAGGAACACCTGACAGTCCTTCGGTTAAAGATGTAAGAGTTTATCTTAGAGAATTCCTAAATGATCCTAGAGTAATTGATATTGGAAGAATTGCTCAACTGTTATTGGTTAACTTAATTATAGTTCCCTTTAGAGCTCCAAAATCTGCCAAGGAATATAAAAAATTATTTAAAATCGGTGGTGGTAAATCACCATTATTAACCTATGGAAAAAATCTCACTAGCAAATTAAAAAAACTTGCCTCGAATGATTTTGATGTTGAACTTGCCATGAGGTATGGTTCACCTAGTATGGAAAATGTATTGGGGAAAATGAGAACCGAAAATTATGACAAAATTTATATTTTCCCTTTATATCCTCAATATGCATCTGCATCATCTGGATCTACCATAGAAAAAGCGTTTAAAATCATTAATAAATGGTGGGTAATTCCTGAAGTTTCTGTGATTGGTCAATTTTACGATAATCCCAACTATATTAATTGTATTGTAAATCGAGCTAAAGAATTTAATATTCCAAAATACGATCACATAATGTTTTCTTATCATGGTATTCCCGAGAGACATGTAGATAAAGTATATTTAGACGGTAAACCTTGTGCAGATCATTCTTGCGAAGATGAAATAAACTCTTTAAATGCAAATTGCTACAAAGCTACATGTTATGCAACAACTAGATTACTTGTAAAAGCACTTAAATTAAAAGAAGGTTCATATTCTACATGTTTTCAGTCTAGATTAGGAAGAGACCCATGGCTCCAGCCTTATACAGACCATACAATTGAAAAACTTGGAAAAGAAGGTAAAAAAAGAGTTTTGGTCTTTTCACCAGCATTTGTGGCAGATTGTTTGGAAACTACTATAGAAATTGGTGAAGAATACCTCGAGCTTTTCCAAGAACATGGTGGTGAGGAAATCCAACTGGTTCCTTCTCTTAATGATAACGATGATTGGGCAGAAGGGCTTCATAAAATTATTAAGGATAAATTATAGTGAATTTATCCTATCTTAAAATTTAACTTTTGGAGGTTTTTTTCAATAAAACACTTTATAAGGGGACCAAAACGTCATGGAGCTCAACAATTAAAAATCCAAAATTATTTGATGAATTAGATGGTTTCATAAGTAATAATGAAAATGAGTATATAATCTGCTTTTTTTCTTACGATTTAAAAAACCATATCGAAAACTTGTCTTCTAATAACAAAGATGATATTAAATTTCCAGATATCTACTGTTTTGTTCCAGAAGAGGTCTACCATAATTATTCATTTGAAAAAGAAAAAAAAATAAATCTAGAAATAGAATTCCAATCTGATATTTCAAAAGAAGAATACTTAAAGAAAATTTTAAAGATTAAAGATCATATTCAGAAAGGTGATTTTTACGAAGCCAACTATTGTTATCAATGGATTTCAAAAGTTGACTATTTAAATTCCAAATTAATTTTTGAAAATTTAATGGATTTGACCAACCCTCCTTATGGTTTTTATGCAGATTTAGAGAAACATCATATTATTTCTGCTAGTCCAGAACTATTCATTAAGAAAAGAGGAAATAAACTATATTCAAGCCCAATTAAGGGGACTCAAAAAAGAGATTTAGACCCAGTAAAAGACCAGCTTTTAAAAGAACAATTAAAAGACAGCTTAAAAGATCAAGCAGAAAATAATATGATTGTTGATCTAGTAAGAAATGATTTAAGTAAAATAGCTCTTAAAAGCACTGTTAAAATGGAAGAGCTAAGAGAGATTTATACTTTTAAAAATATCCATCAAATGATATCCACTATTTCCTGCGATATTTCTGATAATGAAAAGATTTCAAATATTTTAAAAGCTACTTTTCCAATGGGTTCTATGACTGGAGCTCCAAAGATTAAAGTTATGCAAATGATGGAGGATTATGAAATTTCAAAAAGAGGATTGTATTCTGGTTCTTTTGGAATTATTTACCCCAACAAAGATTTTGACTTTAACGTAATAATTCGAACACTTATTTACAATAAAGCAAATCATTTATTATCTTTTCATGTAGGAGGTGCAATTACTATAGATAGCGACCCCAACTTAGAATATGAGGAAACCTTAATAAAAGCGGAGGCACTATTTAAAGCATGTCAATAACTAGTAGAATTAATAAAGACTTTTTAGCTTTTTTCAAGCAACAGCAAATAAAAATAAATAGTAAGTTTTTAGTTGGTGTTTCTGGTGGAAGTGATTCAATGGCACTTTTAGATATTGGGTTAAAAGCTGGCTTAAATATTTCAGTAGCTCATGTTAATTACCAACTAAGAAATGAAGAAAGTGAAAAGGAAAGTATTATTGTCAAACAATATTGTTTGGAAAATAAATTGAATTTCTATTACAAAGAAGCAAAAATTAATCTACTTAAAAATATTCAAAACGAAGCTAGAGAAGTTAGATACCAATTTTTCAATGATTTGGCAGAAGAAAATAAAATAGATTATATACTAACTGCTCACCACCAAAATGACAATCATGAAACTTTTCTTTTCAACGCTATAAAAGGAAATGGAATAGGTAGTTTAAAAGGTATTCCAGATCGAAATGGAATAATTTTAAGACCATTATTACAATTCACTAAGACTCAACTTTTAATGTATGTTCAAGAAAATAAAATTAAATATGAAACAGACAGCAGTAATTTAACTTCTAAGTACGATAGAAACTTTATAAGGAATGAAGTATTTCAAAGACTTAGAAACAAATTTCCAAAATTTGAACAAGGATTGACAAATTCTATAAATTTCCTACGAGAAGATTATTTATTACTAAATCAATTAGTAGATGAAATTATTCAACCACTTTTAGAAGAAAAAAAAGACCATACTCTTATTTATTTCAACAACAATATTCCAATACTAGCATGGTACCATTTCTTTAAAAAATTTGGATTCAATTATTCACAAATTAATAATTGGTTGGAAATCGATTCTCAAACTGGGAAGTATATTGAAAGTTCTACTCACCGCATATCGAAAGACAGAAATAATTGGACATTATCAATTAAAACAAATCAGAAAAGAAATGACAAAATATTTTACTTTGATAAAAATGAAGCAGTTGGAGTCCCTATTAAGCTTACTGGCCATCTTTGCGAAACTCTTTCCTTAGAAAAATCCAATAATAAGGTTGAGTATTTCAATTATTCTAAGTTAACTTTTCCTTTAAAATTACGAAAATGGAAGAGTGGAGATAAAATTCAACCTCTTGGGATGAAGGGAAATAAAAAAATAAGCGATATTTTGATAGACTCTAAGATTTCTACTTTAGAAAAAGAAAATATTTTTGTTTTAGAATCTAAGAATGACATTATTTGGATTATCGGTGTTTTAATAAATGATAGATATAAGGTTGACAATAATTGTAGTCTTTTTTACAAAATTGTTTATCAAGAAAATTAAATTTACAGTTATGAATACAACCTTTTTATCCTAGTTAACGTAAGAAAGAAAAATATATAATTCGACTATTTCTTGATTACCTAGAATATCGTTGTAAATTTGCCAAAAATTTTGAATGAATTTTAAAAATTTAAACTTCTTATTTTTTTATTGTTTTACCCTAATTACTAGCGGTACATTATTTTCTCAGGAAATGGAATTCCCTGAAGATAAAGTCAAGTACACAATAAATATTGTTCAAGAAGAATGTGTAGTTACTATTTTAGCTGATATAGATATTGAAGAAGGGTGGCACATTAATGCAGCAAATCTTCCTTTGGAAAGCTTCTCAATTCCTACTGACTTGTACTTAGACACATCTTCGATGTTTATTAGCGAAGATACTATTTACGAACCTGTTTTTGAACATGTATACGACGATGTAGCAAAAGAAGATCTTTACCTGCATGAAGGTAAAATTACTATTTCCAAAAAAGTATTTGTTAAATCCGAAAAAGATTTTGTTTTAAAAGGGTTTTTTACTTTTCAGACATGCGATGACAACCACTGTTTGCCACCATTTGACGGGCCATTTGAACTTAAAATTAAGGGTTGTAACGTAGAATCTTCAAATGAAATAGATTTTAATTCTAACGAAGTTGCTCAAGAGAAAGAAGAAGCTATTTTAGGCGACATAGAGAAAGAAGATGAAAAAATAGAAAACGAACCAATAGTTAATCAAGGAAGTTCTGAACTAGAAGAAATTTCAAATAGAAAGAATAAATCAAATTCAAAATCCATTTCCTTAATTTTTATAATTTCTTTTCTTAGTGGTTTTGCAGCTCTTATAACACCCTGTGTATTTCCAATGGTTCCTATGACTGTTAGCTTCTTTACCAAACAATCCCAAGACAAAGCATCAGGGGTTAGAAATGCAATACTTTATGGGATAAGCATCATAATTATTTATGTCTTGCTAGGCACTATTATAACTGCTTTATTTGGTGCAAGTTTTCTAAATTCCCTTTCTACAAATATTTACTTTAATTTATTCTTCTTTGTTCTACTAATTGTATTTGCAGTTTCATTTTTAGGAGCATTTGATATCAATCTTCCAAATACTTGGGTTACTAAAGCAGATTCTGCCTCAAATAAAGGTGGATTTTTAGGTATTTTCTTTATGGCATTTACTCTTGCTCTTGTTTCATTTTCTTGTACTGGCCCTATAGTTGGAACACTGCTTGTAGAATCTGCTACAGTAGGAGGAATAGGTCCTTTTGTAGGAATGTTTGGTTTTTCTCTTGCTCTTGCACTACCCTTTGGCTTGTTTGCTGCATTCCCGGGTTGGTTAAATTCCTTACCAAAGTCGGGAGGATGGTTAAATACCGTAAAAGTATTTTTAGGATTTTTAGAATTGGCATTAGCATTTAAATTTCTATCTAATGCAGATTTAGTGATGCAAGGCCATTTTTTGGAAAGAGAATTATTCATAGCAATATGGATTGGAATATTTTTTGTCCTTGCTCTGTATTTATTTGGGTTTATCAAACTTCCAAACGATGGAGATATCAAACACCTTTCTGTTTCTAGATCGTTATTAGCAACAACTGTTTTAATTTTTGTTATGTATTTAATCCCAGGTCTTTGGGGAGCTCCTTTAAAATTAATTAGCGGTTTCCCTCCTCCAATGAGCTACAGTGAGTCCCCTAGTGGAATCGGAATTTATTCAAACAATAAGCAAACAAATAATACTACAGAAAATACCCATTCTGGTCCTCAAGGGCTACAGGTTTTTCATGACTTAGAAGAGGGATTAGCATATGCTAAACGTGTTAATAAACCTTCATTTTTAGATTTTACAGGGCATGCTTGTATTAACTGTAGAAAAATGGAAGAAAAAGTCTGGGGAGAAGAGGGAGTATTTAATATTTTAAGAGATAGTGTCGTAATAATTTCTCTTTATGTTGATGACAAAAGACCTCTTCCGGATGACCAGCATTCTGAAGAAGAAATAGCTCCAGGAAAAATAATTAATGTTACTACAGTAGGTGATAAATGGAGTGCTTATCAAGCTAAAAAGTATAAATCACTATCTCAGCCTTACTATAGAATGTTAGATAAAAACGGAGAAGATCTTTCCAATGGTTCTGCAGATTATCTTAACCATGGAAATAGACAAGATTTTCTTAAATGGCTAAGAACTGGGCTTGAGCAATACAAGAGCTCTTAAATGAAATCTGTACATTTATTTATTTACCTTTTTATTTATCTTTTTTCATTTTCTCAAACTCCTGTAAAATGGAATATTAAATATTCTCCTGACAAAAATAAGATTGTATTTAATGCAGTAATTGACTCCAATTGGCACTTGTATGCACTGGATGTGCCTCATCCAGATAAAGGTCCCTTACCCACTATTGTGGAGTTTGAAAAACAAAAAAACTATTTATTAAAAGGAAAAGTTATTCAAGAAAAACCAATTACTAGGTACGACAAAGGGTTTGGTATTGATGTAGCTTATTATGAAAACCAAACCAGTTTTTACCAAAAAATCAAACCTCTTGCAAATTCATTCGAAATTACTGGGGTTGTAAAGTATATGGCTTGTGACCACAGTCAATGTTTAGCACTCGATAAAGTATTTATTGTGAAAATCAATCATCAAGATTAGGTGACAACCATTTTTTCATTACAGATACTTCTATATTTTTTCTAGCACTTAAGTCTTCCACTTGATCCATTTTAATTTTTCCTAACCCAAAATATTTTGAAGCTGGATTTGAAAAATACCACCCTGAAACAGATGAGACTGGATACATTGCTAAAGATTCAGTCAATTCAACTCCTATTTTATTAGTAGCATCTAAAAGTTGAAAGATGGTTTCTTTCTCGGTATGATCTGGACATGCTGGATAGCCTGGAGCAGGTCGTATTCCTTGGTATTTTTCTTTTATTAATTCCTCGTTTGAAAATTCTTCTTCACTATATCCCCAATATTCTTTTCTAACTTTCTGATGTAAATATTCAGCAGCTGCTTCCGCCATTCTATCTGCAAGAGCTTTAATCATTATAGAATTATAATCATCTAATTCTTCTTCAAATTTCTTAGCTATTTGATCTATTTTTTTCCCTGCAGTTACAACAAATGCTCCGATATAATCTTTAATTCCAGTAGATTTGGGGGCAATAAAATCTGACAATGACATATTAAATGCCTTAGATGATTTTTTAGTTTGCTGTCTCAGACAATGAGAGACTGCTAATAATTCATCATTTTCATCCAAAATAAAAATATCATCTTCAATAGAATGAGCTTCCCAAATCCCATAAACCGCTTCCACCTCTAGCCAATTTTTTTCTAATGCTTGGGTTAACATTTCTTGAGCGTCTTTAAATAATTTACTGGCCTCTTTTCCAACTATCTCATCTTTAAGGATTCTTGGATATCTACCATGAAGTTCCCAGGTTTGAAAAAATGGGGTCCAGTCAATAAAAGATGCAATTTCTTTTGACGATAAATCATCTAAATGAAAAACTCCCCTTTGATTTGGTTTTGTAGAATTAAAATTCTTCCAATCTATTGGAAACTTATTTTTTCTAGCTTCTTTAATAGTTAGATAAGCCTTTTGATCTTTTTTATTGAAATGGTATTTTCTTAATTTTTCATATTCAGAACGAATCTCATTCAAATAATCTACTTTATTATTTCCTAATAATTTTCCTGCTACAGGCACTGATCTCGAGGCATCTAAGACATGAATTGTGGAACTTGATGGCAACTCTTTTTCAATTTTAACAGCTGTATGGACTCTTGAAGTTGTAGCTCCTCCAATTAATAGTGGAATATGGACATTATTTTTCTCCATTTCCCTTGCAACATCTATCATTTCATCCAAAGATGGTGTAATCAATCCACTCAGACCAATAATATCAACATTGTGTTTTTTAGCTTCTTCAATTATCTTCTTAGAAGGAACCATTACTCCCAAATCTATAACATCGTAATGGTTACAACCTAAAACAACACCAACAATATTTTTTCCAATATCGTGGACATCTCCTTTAACTGTAGCCATTAAAATTTTGCCTTTGCTTGTTTTATCCTCACCTTTTTCTTTTTCTATATAAGGTGTTAAATAAGCTACAGCTTTTTTCATTACTCTTGCAGATTTAACTACTTGAGGTAAAAACATTTTACCTTCTCCAAAAAGATCTCCTACCGTATTCATTCCATTCATTAACGGCCCTTCAATTACCTCTAATGGTTTATCCACTTTTTGTCTAATTTCTTCCACATCTAACTCAATGTATTCAGTGATTCCTTTTATTAGAGCATATTCTAATCTTTGCTCTACTTCATTAAGTCTCCACTCTGCTGTTTTTTGCTCTTGCTTAACAGATCCTTTTATATTTTGCGCAAAATCTAGAAGAGATTCTGTTGCATTGGGTGATCTATTTAGAAGAACATCCTCTACCTTATTTAGAAGGTCTTTAGGAATTTCATCGTAAACTTCTAACATGGATGGATTTACAATTCCCATATCCATTCCTTCATTTATGGCATGGTAAAGAAATGCAGAATGCATGGCTTCTCTTACAGTATTATTCCCTCTGAAAGAGAATGAAACATTACTAACCCCTCCGCTTACATGAGCTCCAGGTAAATTTTCTCTTATCCATCGTGTAGCTTTAAAAAAATCTACTGCGTTATTTTCATGTTCTTTCATGCCTGTTGCAACAGGGAATACATTAGGGTCGAAAATAATATCTTGTGGAAGGAATCCAACCTCATCTACTAAAATATTGTAAGATCTTTGACAGATTTCAATTCTTCTATCATAAGTATCAGCTTGTCCATTTTCGTCAAATGCCATTACAATTACAGCAGCTCCATATTGTTTTATTAATTTTCCTTGTGTTTTGAATTGATTTTCACCTTCTTTTAAGGAAATGGAATTGACTACTCCTTTCCCTTGAATACACTTAAGCCCAGCTTCAATAATAGACCACTTAGAAGAATCTATCATTACAGGGATTCTAGAAATATCTGGCTCAGCTGCCATAAGATTTAAAAATCTTTTCATAGAAGCTTCTCCATCTAACATTCCTTCATCCATGTTAACGTCAATGATTTGGGCTCCACCTTCCACTTGCTCTCTTGCAACATCAATTGCTTCTTCAAATTTCTCTTCCTTTATTAATCGAAGAAATTTTTTTGACCCAGTAACATTAGTTCTTTCACCAACATTTATAAAATTAGTTTCTGGGGAAAAAACTAAGGGCTCCAATCCGCTAAGTTTCATATATGGAAGTTCATCCCATTTGTACTTGTATTTGCCCTTAAATTCTTTTAAAATACTCATTCTTAAAATTGATTTCTTGGTGAATATTTAGAGGCCAACTCTGCAATTGCTTTAATGTGATCAGGAGTTGTTCCGCAACAACCACCGATAATATTAATTAAGTCATCTTTTAAAAACAACTCTATTTGATTTACCATTTTTTCTGGGGTTTCATCATACTCTCCAAATTCATTTGGCAATCCAGCATTTGGATGAGCACTAATTAAAAAAGTAGCTTTTTTAGCCAAAGTTTTTAAGTATGGATGCATATCTGCAGCACCTAAAGCGCAATTTAATCCAATACTAAATAATGGAAAATGAGACATAGATATTAAAAATGCTTCACTTGTTTGTCCGGTTAAGGTTCTTCCACTAGCATCTGTAATAGTTCCCGAAACCATTACAGGTAATTTAATTGCTCTTGTCTCAAAAACATGATTTACTGCAAATAAGGCTGCCTTAGCATTTAATGTATCGAAAACAGTTTCAATAAGCAGCAAATCAACACCACCATCAATTAATCCATTTATTTGTTCTTGATAAGCTTCATTTAACTCATCAAAAGATATATTTCTAAAACTTGGATCATTTACGTCTGGTGAAATAGATGCAGTTCTATTTGTAGGGCCTATTGAACCAGCTACAAATCTAGGTTTATTTGGTTCTTTGATTGTAAATTCATTGGCTACTTCGCTTGCTATTTTTGCACTTTGAAAATTTATATCGTAGGCATAGTCCTGTAATCCATAGTCAAGTTGAGCAATTTTAGTTCCAGAAAATGTATTGGTTTCTACAATATCAGCTCCAGCTTTAAAATATGCAGAATGAATTTCTTTGATTATTTCAGGTCTGGTTAAACTTAATAAATCGTTATTGCCTTTCAAAGGACTTGTATGATTTTCAAACCACCCTTTTCTGAAATCAGCTTCCTCCAATGTATAACGCTGAATCATAGTCCCCATGGCACCATCTAAAATCAAAATTCTCTTTTTAGCTATGTCTGTTATACAACTCATTTTTGGTCAAAAAAAAATCTCTTTCCTGGGAAAGAGATTGAAATTCATTAAAAAATATCTCTTATCTTGATTTTACATCTGGATTTAGCACCTTCCTAATTTGGGGTTGCTAAGGTTTCAAAGGGCCTTTTCCCTCCACCTTTCTTGATAAGTAATAAAAGAACTATATCGCAAATATAATTATAAGAAATTCAAAACCAAGAAAAAAACTCAGTTTGGTTTAAAAGACTTATAAATATTAAAAATATGTTTTCTAAAAAGAAAAAAAAGTATGATATATGGGACGATCATTAGAAAAAGAATACCAGTATTTAGCCCATTGCCAATAGTTAAATCATCTTTGGTACTACTTATTATTTGAGCCCTGCAAGTTGAACAGCCCTGAGCAAAAGACTGTAATTGAAAAACTATCAACAGAAAAAATAATATGAGATTGTAAACTACTTTCATGCGTAGTAAGGAGATATTAAAAAATATACAATGACTCCAGTTACGGCAACGTAAAGCCATACTGGATATACATATCTAGCTAACTTTTTATGTTTTCCAAACTCAGCAATTGAAGCTCTGTAGGCTGTGTATAAAATAAATGGGAGAGATAGACCAGCTAAAATAATATGAGTTATAAGAATAAAATAGTAAATAGATTTAATGCTTCCTTCACCACCAAAAACTGTACTTTCTGCTAAAAGATGGTGTAATATATAGGACAATAAAAACAAAACAGATAATACAATCGAAAGATTCATAACTCTTTTGTGAAGATGGTACTTTTTGGATTTCACAAAAAATAAGCCTAATAATAATAACAATGATACTGAACCATTGATAATTGCATTAAACTTAGCAAAGATGTGAGGATCAAAATCTACTTGAATTTTCAAATTAAGTTCATGTAAAACTACTACAGCAAGAAAAACAATAGCAGAAACACTTAAAATAAAAATATTTGCTTTTTTATCATTTTTTGTTAGAGAAGCAGTAGGAAAATTCATAATCTAATTTTAATTAAAATTAAATTAAAAATATTTAAAAATAAAAACTGACTAAACAATTTAAATCAGAGATTGGATATGCTGAACAATAATTGGAATATTTAATGAATCAGTTCCATCGTAATATCCTCTTATTCTATTAAACTGGTCTAATAGAATTAATTTTTCAGAATGCAAGAAACCACCAGGTGCTAAAGCATCTTCTTGATTTGGCACCAAAAATCCATTCACGCCAAGATCGTATATAGTTGATTGATCTCCAGTTAACATATTCCAGTTGGTAGAATCAACATTATAAGAATTTGCATATTCTAAAAGTTTTTCAGAAGTGTCTTTTAAAGGATCGACAGTAAAAGACAGTAATTCAATATCTGTAAGACAGTTTTTTTTAAGTGTGCTTTGTATTTTACGCATGTTGAGCGTCATTTTAGGACAAATTGTTGGACAACTTGTAAAAAAGAAATCTACCAACTTAATTTTATTATCCAATTGCTCAGAATAAATAATTTGGGAATTTTGATTTTCAAAAGACCACGAAGGAATTTGATGATATAAAGTATCTTTGTCAATGGAAGAATCGAAATCTTTATTTCCATAGATTGGCAACTTTTTTGGTGCTAAATTTTCTTGTTCCTCTTTTAAAAGCAAGCTTATTTCTTTGGTAATTCTTCTTATTTCTCCAAAATTATAAGTAAAATATTTTCCTCTTATCTTTTGGTTTTTATCTACCAATAAAGTCATTAAGTGAGCTTGCCTTTCAAAACCAAAAAGAGTGTCATTTTTGTTCCAGGGATTTCCTTTGTTAAATTCATTATCGAAGTAAGGAATATATTTTGAAGCAGTCATAATCCATTTTTCACTGTCAATTTTATTAAAATCTCTAAATTCTTTAATACGGGAATTAATATCTTGTGAAGACTCTAAAAAAGAAGTAACTACAATGACATCATTAAAACCAGAATTACCCACTAATTCGTTATAAATCTTAATCTTAAACCATTCTAGTCTAAAGGGACATTTTTCAAAATCTGTTGGGCATTCCACAGATAAAAAGTTATACAACACAATTTTATCGTTCCAATCGCAAGACGAAATAGTATCTCCTTTAAAATCAATAATACTGAAAGGGGAACCTAATTCACCAAAAACTGGCTGTGATTTGTATTCTGTATCTCCTAAAAGTAGAAAACTAAGAGAAGATAAAAATCCACCAAAAATAAGAGCTAAGATTAAAAAACCTTTTCTTCGAGAAATCAAAATAACTAAGGATTTATGCTATTCTCACCTTGAAAAACTTCATGCCAATAGGTTGATTCAGCTAGGCAGATAAAAATTAGATAAGCAATAAATAAAATATAAGGTGCAAGAATTACCCACTTAAAACTTTTTCTTTCATCTCCTAAATGCATGAAGATTAATACGATGTAGGCTGCTTTAACAATAGTTAAAACTAAAAATCCAATTTTAACATATGGCCATAGAAAATTATCTTCTCCAGCAGAGTCATATTGTTTAATAAAAGCACCAATTAATACTTCAATAACAGTTATAAGCGTAAGTATCCCTGTTACTTTCCATATTTTTTTTCTTATAACTACTCCATGAGCTTCGTCGTGATTAGCCGAAATAGAGTAATTATTATCTTGTATTAAATCGTCTCTTTCCATTGATTAAAAAATTACAGTAAATAGAAAAATGTAAAAACAAAAACCCAAACTAAATCAACAAAATGCCAATATAGTCCAACTTTTTCTACCATTTCATAATGTCCTCTTTTGTCATAAACCCCTCTCATGACATTAATTAATATTATAAAATTGAATACAACACCAGAAAAAACATGGAACCCATGAAATCCTGTTATGAAAAAGAAAAAATTGGCGTATTGAGGAACTAATGGAGCATATTCATTTTCTATTAAATTAGCGCCCTGCATAGTTGCAGTAGCTCCGTCAAATAACGCTTTAGCTTCTGCACCAGTAACTGTTAATCCTCTTCCCATTCTCAATATTAATTCGTTGGCTGTGTTGTAGTCCACAACTGCCCATCCTTCTGGTGTTAGTATAGATCCATAATGAGTCCCATGAATAAAATGATACCATTCCCAACCTTGAGAACCTACAAAAAATAAACCACCAACAACTGTAAGTAACAACCATTTTACCACCCCTTTTTTATCCAGCCTATGTCCAGCTTCAACAGCTAAAACCATAGTTACAGAACTCACAATTAATATAAAGGTCATTAAGGCAACATATAATAGCGGATAACCATTTCCTAAAAATGGCATAGCGTTAAATGTTTCTTCCCCTATTGGCCAAGATGGAGCTTGGTGCCTTGCAAATCCATAAGCTGTTAAAAGACCCCCAAATGTTAAGGCATCTGATACCAAAAACATCCACATCCATTGCTTACCATAGGAAATTCTAAAAGGAGAGCCGTTTCCTCCCCAAAGTTCTGATCTACTAATATTTTCCGATTGTCCAGCCATTTTTTAAAATTAACAATGCAAGTTTAATTAATATATTCTAAAAATACATATAAGTAAAGCCATAAAAGTCCTACAAAATGCCAAAAAACTTCAATCGCTTTAAGACCAGAAGTATTTTCGGAGCTATAATAGCCTTTGTTTGCTCGATAACTTATTACCATAATTCCAGTAATTGACATTATTAAATGTAAAAAATGAATAAAAGTAAGAACCCAAACAAAACTACTGGAGACATTAGAAGTTTGATAAAATTCAGCATATTGATTAGCATTCAATTCTTCTTTTGTTCTTTCCCAAATATCATGGTTAATATGAATATTTATTCCAGGTTTTAATTGAAAATAACCTTCAAAATCTGAAACCACTTTATCCTCTAAATATACCTGCCCATTTTGAATCACATATTCATTTCCAGATTGGTAAACTTTTTGACTAATAGCATTTTTTTCTTTATCGGATAGCTCTTTGGAAGGGAAATATAGTTTCTTTTTATCGTAGATTAAATCCTCTCCATTAAGTGCGATAGAAAAATCTTCACCATACTTGCCTTTGAGCATGAAAAAAGGTTGATCATTACAAACTCCAAAAGAAAATTTAAATAATTCGTCTTTTTGACCCTCGGAAAGTGGAGAATTATTAATTGTAAGACCATTACTGGACATTTGTAATTTGGTTTTCTTATTTAAATCAAAAATTGAATACGGTTTATTGTAATTTGGTAATTTTAAATTTGATCCTTGAAAACTAGTTCCGTAGCCGCAAATTTGTCTTAGGAAAGTTTTTAATTCATCAACAGAACTAGTCTGCATTACCTCCCCATTAAAAATATAATTCTCTCCGTCATAGTCAATTGGATTTTCACCTTTATAAACGATGTAAGATTGACCATATTGACCATAAACGAAGGTGATAAAAGACTTTATCGCATTTCCTTGGCTATAATATTTACTCCAACCTACAAATTGAAAAACTCCAAATGCCAATGAAAAAACAAGAGATAAAATAAGTAAGTAAACAGTACTTTTCTTATCAGATTTTTTTGCCTTTTTAACAGCATAATAAATAAATACACTACTTATTAAAATTAAAATAGTACTAATTTTAAATGCAAAAGGAAGATTAATATTAACCCAAAACTTATCCATTTTCCTAACTAATACTGCACTTGAAAGGCCTGCAAAAAGCATTAAACTAGCAATTAGTCCTACAATTACAATTGCTATGTAAACTTTTTCTTTTTGTTTATTGGAACTAAATTGTTGCATATAGAAAGATTAAATCTGATTAAAACAATACATTGTAAATAAAATTGGTAGATACAAGAAAGACATGAACATCAGCTGTGTAGCATACTTTTTATCCAATGTAAAATAAAGTTTAACAGCCGGATAATACATAATAAGACTAATTAAAACTGCTGACAACATAGACCAAAACCCTGTCATTTCAGATGCCCATGGAAGCATAGAAACCGGCACTAAAAATGCGGAATACAACATAATTTGAAATGCACTTTTTTTATCTCTATCTCCACTTGGGAGCAATCTAAATCCAGCTTTTTTATAATCCTCATCTAATTTCCAGGCCAAAGCCCAAAAGTGAGGAAATTGCCAAAAAAACTGTACTACAAATAAAATACCTGGTTCTAATCCAAAATCGTTAGTTACAGCTATATAACCAAGCAAAGGTGGAATGCTGCCAGGAATTGCTCCAATAAATACTGCAAAAGGAGTTATCTTTTTTAATGGTGTGTATATAATAGTATATATAACCATTGCTAACAACCCTAATATAAATGAGCTAAAATTAATACTTGCAAGTAGATACAAACCCAAAACCCCAGTAATTATGCAAAAAGTTAGAGCTTCTGGGATACTTAAAACTTTGCAGGGAAGTGGTCTAGATAAAGTTCTAGACATTAATTCATCTGTTTTATGTTCTATAATCTGATTGAACCCATTAGAAGATCCTGTTATTAGTATGCCACCAAGAATTAAATTCAAAAAAGTATATGACGTGAGATTGCCATCCGCCAATAAAAATCCAAAAAAAGCCGACATTACAACCAAACTGGAAAGCCTAAGTTTTAAAAGAGCAATGTAGCCTCTTATCTTTAAAGTAAATGATAATTTTGAAATGTTTTCCAAACTAAATTAATTTTACGCGAAATTAGTACAATTTCTTATTAATTATAGGATATGTTGAACGATTCAATCAATAATCTTGCTGATCCTGCCACAATCGTGAAGATATACCAATATTAAGAACTTTGCTGTTGTAAATAAGACCATCAAAAGATTTAGAATTTAAATAGTTATATCTAATGAAAACTTTTGTGTTGGTAAGGGCAGCAAGCAAATAAGATAACTGCACTATTACTAAATTCTGCTTTATTAAGTTCCCTTGCCCTATTTGATGATTATAGTCAGTAATTTTAGTATTGTAGGACTCGAACATGTTGCTTCCAAAATTAATACCTGAAGAATCTATACCGAATTGTTGGTAATGGTACTGCACTGAAAAATCTATATTATTTCTTTGAAATCCTGCTAATACTAAAAACTCTTTAAAATTAGATTCTAAAGGATGTGCCAAAGAATGGTTTTTATGCCCATAGTTTTGTTTTGAACTCATATGAGAATATGTAAATGGCCTCACGGAATTAAACTCCAGAATAGAGTATAATCCATCTAATTTAAAGAGATCAAATGACTTTAATCCGATTTGAAAACCATATTTATTCCCCCACCAGCCATTTCTATTTCTTATCTGGATTAAATAAAATTCATCTAAAATAAAACTTGAATAAATTAAGAACTGTTTGTCAATTGTGATTTTAAGACCTGCTCCAATAAGAGAGTTATCCGCAGAGCCTATTCCATATTCTACCGGCCTAAAAAACACAAAAGGATTGAAATAATTAATATCGGGACCACGATTCAAAAGTGTATCCTTATCTTGCCAAACTACAGATTCAAATAAACTTAAATTCATCCATTTAGTCACATTGTAACTGAGCAAATGAGAAGATGCCCATTTAAGATTTGAAAACCCCTTTGAATATTGATCATCATGAAGTGACCAAAGATTTACATATTTTACTTTCCAAAATGTAGACTCTAATTTCAAAAAAGGATAAGCAGGTGCAAAATCTGAAAGCCATAAAGATCGATAGCCATCTCCGAAAGTATTTTTCTCATTTCCAGCACTTAGTAAAATATATTGATTGAGCTTATAAGAAATAACTCCTTGAAGTATTGGCTTACTGTATGACATGGAATTTGTATCGTCTACATAACCAATTGAACGAACATAGGGTCTTTTATTAGAAAATCTGTCATTATTTACAGTCCCTTCTTGAAAGCCAAGCCTAATCTGGTAAAAAAACTTAGAACTCAAATAATTTAACTGTATACCGGTAGCATAATTTATATTAGTAGAACTATAAGAAATCGCTGGTGATTCCTGCAAAGAGAGAAAGGGCAAAAAAGTAAATTTGGAAGAGTCCTTTATAGCTGAGTAATCCCAAATACCTTTTTGATAAATCTTACTTTGGTTCTTGTTTATTTGATAAGGCTTAGATAAGCTATGGTGGTTTCCTCCTTCAAAGCAAATATATTTTTCCATTTTATACCTGCTTTGGATATCTCCGTAAATATATTGTTGAGAAAAGACATTAAAAACCAGTAATAATCCTGTAATATTTAGAATAATATTTTTCAACTTTTTTTGATGTATAGCTTAGCTAAAAGGTAAATAATCAAGAGTGTTAAGCATGAAAAGACAACTTGAATAAATAATAGTAAAGTTGGGTTATTTATGTTTAAAAATAATTGTAAAAACAATTGAGAAAGTACAACTAACAGACTGTAAAAAAAAATTGATAAAGAAGATTTCGCATGACCAAAACCAATTTTTTCAAAATTATGGTGAATATGATTTTTATCCGCTGTAAAAGGAGATTTATCTCTTAAAATTCTAAGAGTGAAGACCCTTAAAGTATCAATTAACGGGTATGCCAGAATACTCATTGCTAAAACTGCTTTGTTTAATGTTTGAATCCAAATTGGTGCAAGTAAATAGCTTTCGTTAATTGAATTAATTGATAAGACACAAAAAATTGAACCAATTGCTAAAGAGCCTGCATCTCCCATAAAAACTCTTGCAGGATAAAAGTTGAAGAAGATAAATCCCAACATAGTTCCAGCCAAAACAAAAGCTAAAAGGCTTAATGGGATATTACCAGAATAATAAAATAAAATACCAAAAAAAACAGAGGCCAATAAAGAAACAAGTCCAGCTAGGCCGTCTAACCCGTCAATTAAATTTATTGAGTTAATGATAACTAAATAAGCTAAAATACTCAACATGTAACTTTGCCATAAGCTCAAAGGATTTGTCACCCCAAATATTCCATGCATTGATTCAATTCTAAGATCTGCCATTACCACAAGAATAAAAGCAACAATTATATGAGCGATGAGTTTTTTAACTGGTGCAGTTCCTATTATATCATCTTTCACCCCAACAAAAAAGAGTAAAATTAGAGAAGAAATTAAAAATTTATAATTAATCAGCATTCCATCAATGAAATCATATTTTTCAGGGAACCAAAGGGAATATGAAAAAACTATAGCACCAAAAATTACAACTCCTCCTAGTGTTGGAATACTCCAACGATGCATCTTCCTGTCTTCTAAAGGTGAATCTACTAAGTTTTTAAGTTTAGCGACTTTTATTAGAGACGGCATTGAAAAAAGTACAACAACCAAAGCTGTAAAAAAACCAAATATTAGTATATATAATCCGCTCAATGTTTAGGTTTATTGATCAAAGTAATCGTTTTTTAAATTAGTTCTCCAAGAAAGAAAAATATAATTCTCTGCAAAACTATTGTATATTCTTGAAATATGCCCGATGGAAATTTCCATGTTGGTTGCTTTATTCAACATTAAACCAATATTTGTATTGAAAAACCATCTTTCAATTTTACCATAATCAAACAGTAGTGGTGGCTCAAAAACTTCATTGCCAGAGTAATTTTTGCTCATAAGTGTGTAATTATAATTAAATCTAAAGAATAACATTTTATATGAAAACTGTCCTCTTATCAATAATTCTTGAAATCCTGAACCAAGAGGATGTGCTAATTCATGCCCTAAGTGAGAGTAGCTTTGGTTAAGCTGTAATTCATTCATTGAATAAAGGTTTAATGGACAAGTGTTCCATTCTATATTTATAAATGATTTTGTAATATTTAATGGGTTGATCCATTTTAAACCCAACTGGAATCCGTAAGGAAAATTAAAAGACTTTAAGGCTATCTGGTTGTAAATTTTAAAATTATTAAAAAATAAAAAAGACCAATTAAATCCATAAATAATATTATTGGTAGTGTCTGCATCTATTGCCTTTGTTCCCATTATTGGTAAAAAGAAACTCAAATCTGGACTAATTACTCCATTTTGATCATTAAATGATTGGTAAACCCCACCTTCAAAAAGAGAAATTGAAAACCTATTATTTGGAGAATAGGATAATTGATTAAAACTTGTTGATTTTGGGATTAATAATGCTTCAGGTGTGGAAGCAGCTGGTATTCTTTCTAGATTTTTCATCCAAGAGGTAACATGTTTGTAAAGAATTTTTTTGTCAAAGAGAAAATACTGCCCGCTTATGTAAGGATAATCAGGAGCATAATCTGAAATTAATAAAGACCGGTATCCATCTCCAAAAAAATGTCTGCCGTGTCCAATTTGAAAATTGATTTCTGAAATTGGAGAAAAACTTAGATATCCATTTGCTAAACTTGCATCGTGGCCATGCTCTTTAAAACGTTTTGCTCTGCCAACTCCATATGCTATTCCATCAAGTCCCATTTGTGGATTTGCTCTTTGTCTAGACTTCTCTTGAAGATAAAGTGGATAAAAAAATTGATTTTCATAAAATCTAGTTTCAAAAGAAAAATTACTACTTAAATCTCCTGAAATTCTAAATCCTCTAACATTACTATAATATCGGTAATCGAAATCGTTATTTGTAGGGCCAAGAGTAAAATTAAAAAGAGGATCTGCTGTAACATGAATATCTTCTTGATTCACATTCAATAAACTATGTTCAAATATTTTATTTCCAAGTTTAGTTCTACCTTTTTTTGGTGTACTATCTAGGAGATATTGATTAGACTCTAAATAAGGCTGGATGGAACTATGAGAGACTTTATTATGTGGAATTATATAGTTAGAAGAAAAACTTTTGTTTTTTATTTGGGCAATAAAAGGGTTAACTAAACAAATGCAAACATAAATTATAGCATGCTTATGAATTATTTTTTTAGACAACATGGTTTTTAATATACCAATCATAAGTTAATTTAATACCATCTGTAAGATTAATTTTAGCTTTCCATTGTAAATTATTGATTTTGCTAACATCTAATAATTTTCTGTAAGTTCCATCTGGCATGGAAGAGTTCCATTCTAAATCTCCTTTAAATCCAGTAATTTTTTTTATCAAAAGTGCTAAGTCTTTAATTGAAATATCCACACCAGTTCCAACATTTATAGTTTCAGGTTGATTGTAATTATTCATCAAAAATACACATGCATCTGCCAAATCATCTACGTGTAAAAATTCTCTTTTTGGATTACCACTTCCCCAAATTTCTACTTTATTTTCCTTGTTAAGCTTTGCATCGTGAAACTTTCTTAACAACGCTGGTAAAACATGAGAAGTTTTAAGATCAAAATTGTCATTTTTACCATATAAATTGGTGGGCATTATAGATATGAAGTTACACCCGTATTGCTCTCTGAAATATTGACACATTTTTAACCCTGCAATTTTAGCTATTGCATAGGGCTCATTGGTTGTTTCTAAAAGTCCAGTTAATAGATACTCTTCTTTTATTGGTTGAGGAGCGTTTTTTGGATATATGCATGAAGAACCTAAAAAAAGTAGTTTTTCAACTTTAAAAAGGTGAGCATTTTTAATAACATTGTTTTGGATTGTTAAATTATCAAATATAAAATCTGCTTTATAGTTACTGTTGGCTAAAATACCTCCAACTTTAGCAGCTGCTAAAAAAATAAATTTTGGTCTTTCCTTATTAAAAAAACTAGTTACATCTCCTGAATTTCTTAAATCTAATTCTTTAGAAGATTTTAGAACTAAATTTTCATATCCTAAAGACTTTAATTTTCTAACTATTGCAGAACCAACCATTCCATTATGGCCAGCAACATAAATTTTAGAATTTTTGGAAAATGCCATTATTTTTTAAGTTTTTTCTAAAAAAAGATTATAATCCTCATTCACCATTTCTTTTACTAAAGATTCCAAATCATATTTCGGAGTCCAGCTCAATAGCTTTTTTGCTTTAGAAGCGTCTCCGATAAGTAAGTCAACTTCTGTTGGACGATAGTAATTTTTATCTATTGAAATAATTACTTTATTAGAAGATTGATCAATTCCAACTTCATTTTCTCCTTCTCCCTCCCATATTATATCAATTCCTAGCTCCTTGAAACATAAGTTACAAAACTCTCTAATTGTTGTAGTTTTACCAGTCGCTAGAACAAAATCTTCTGGATTATCATGCTGAAGCATTCTCCACATTCCTTCTACATAATCTTTTGCATGTCCCCAATCTCGCTGAGCATTTAAATTGCCTAAGTAAAGTTTTTCCTGTAAACCAAGCTTTATTTTAGAGGCCGCTCTTGTGATTTTTCTAGTTACAAATGTTTCTCCTCTAAGTGGGCTTTCGTGGTTAAATAAAATTCCATTACAGGCAAACATACCATAAGCCTCGCGGTAATTTTTGACAATCCAAAAAGCATATAATTTGGCAACTCCATATGGACTTCTTGGATAAAATGGAGTAGTTTCTGTTTGTGGGACTTCTTGGACTTTTCCATAAAGTTCGGATGTAGATGCCTGGTAAAACTTAACTTTATTTTCCATTTTAAGAATTCTTATTGCCTCCAAAATTCTTAGGGTTCCTAGAGCATCTGAATTTGCGGTATATTCCGGAACTTCAAAAGAAACTTTCACATGAGACTGTGCACCAAGATTGTAAATCTCATGTGGTTGAACTTCCTGAATTATTCTTATTAAGTTGGTAGAATCTGTTAAGTCTCCATAATGAAGAAAAAAATTCACATCCTCTTTATGCTTGTCTTTGTATAAATGGTCTATTCTTGATGTATTGAAAGATGATGCTCTTCGCTTTATTCCGTGAACTTCATAATTTTTATTCAACAATAGTTCTGCTAAATAAGCTCCATCTTGTCCTGTAACCCCGGTAATCAATGCAATTTTTTTCATTACTCTACAATAAACCAATTATTTGTTAACCTTGGACGATTATATAT
>JAYNHP010000005.1:0-71556 GCA_038108155.1 Flavobacteriales bacterium
TCTGTTTCTACTGTCAATTATTCAGATGTTTACAACGACTTCTTTCATAAAATGGATATATATACCCCCGATGGAGATACTGTGACTAATAGACCAGTAATTTTATACATGCATGGTGGAGCATTTTATGCGGGAGAAAAAGGATCGGTAGATTGTGTAGATTTTTGTACTTCTTACGCTAAAAAAGGTTATGTTGCGATTTCAGCTAATTACAGATTGGCCCCCAATGCATTGACATTTGCTTTTTACCAAGACATTCAATACATAACTGTTTTACAAGCAGTAGCAGATATTAAAGCTGCAGTGAGGTATTTGAGAAAAGATCATGCTAATGGCAATACTTTGGGGATACACCCTGACGGTATCTTTTTGGGAGGTTACTCAGCAGGAGCTGTCTTGTCTATTCATTTGTCTTACTTGGATTCCATTAGTGATTTGCCTACTTCACCACTAGATGTTCAAGCGCTTGTTTCCAATATTGGAGGAACATTAGATGGAGATGCTGGAAATGATGGTTATTCTTCAGAAATTGGTGGGATTGTAAGTTTTGCAGGTGCCATAAACGATTTGGCTTGGGTAGATTCTACAGATGATCCAATTGTTTTTATTCATGGAACAGATGACAATGTAGTAAATTTTAATTGTGGCCCTGGACTAGGACAAGCAACAGTACTAAACCTTTGTGGAATGAATGCAATGAAACCAGCCCTTGACAACGCGGGAATACTTAACGACACTATGGTTTATATAAATGGTGGACACGGCTGGGCAGGTTCAGGACACGCAAACCCTTTATTTACTCAAGCCGTAGATTTTTCTACAAATTTTCTATATCCATTACTTCCATGTAACAATAGTTCTGTATCCATTACCGAAAAAGAAGATTTTGTAAAACAATACCCAAATCCAGCAAATGATATAGTACATTATTCTTCAAGCAAAATGATTGAAGAAATTGTTATTTTCAACCAAATTGGTCAGATTAAAAACAAAATAATAGTAAATAACAATGACTACGATCTAGCTTTAAGAGATTATGAAAGAGGTATTTATTATGTAAGGCTTGTATTAGACGATTCAAGCACTTTTTTAAAGAAACTTTTAATATCTAAATAACCCCAAAATTATAGTTAATAAATTGATTTAATAGTAGTTTAAGTGGTGAAAAAGTAAAGTCAAGAAAAAACCGCTATGCACAGTTAAGTATATATCATAGCACAACTACTTAGATTGAAAAATAAAACTTTCAATGCAATTCATCAAACTACGACTGTCAATTAAATCTCTTGGACATAGTCTTATGTTTAATATTTCGAATTAGTATTCATGAGATTTAGACCAAAATCTTGCAAATCCTTGCAGAGTTTCTAAATGACTACAAAGAACTTGACGTAAATGGTAGTATGGAACTTAGAATAAAGTTTAAAAAACTTGACTTAGTTAAGAAAAAGTTGACTGTCCACAATGTCCTAACTGTCTACACTGTTTTAAATAGACACTATTTTGAAAACTGTCCATTGACTAAAAATCATCAAAATTAGGTGCAAAGTGTGAGTTTGACCTTTCATCTGCAAAGAAAAAAGCCCCAAAAAAGGGGCGGTTAACTGAGTTGTGGAGAAGAAGGGATTCGAACCCTCGACCTCTTGACTGCCAGTCAAGCGCTCTAGCCAACTGAGCTACATCCCCAATTTATCACGAAAATAATTAATTAAATCAATTACAGCTTGGTAATGATTGTATTTCGATAGACTTTGTCGCCTTTTACTTTTACCATGTACATCCCCTTAGACCAATTAAAAGTTGGTAATTTTATGCTTTGTAGATTATTTTCTTGGAACATTAATTTACCATCTAAACTATAAATGGCCAAATAAACTTTTTCATCAAACTCTAGGTTTAATTCGTTTTTGAATGGGTTGGGATAAGCATTATAAGAACTTAAATTTGGACTAATTACAGACGCAATATTGCACGGGGTTTTAAGGGTTTGGAACCAATTAAAAGCTGAAGATAAAGCAGGCAAAATACATCCCCCATGGTCATTATTTCCCATGTTTATTGCTTGCACATCCAAAGCTCCATTATTATTCATAGTGCTTTCTGCATTTAGAGCATTGGTATATGCAATCTGTTCATCAGCTGTACAATAATACATTCTTAAGGGATTTAAAGGTAGCCAGTCGTAGTTATCATTATCAATAAGAGCCCTCCACCAAGGGTGGTTCTTATTAACTGAATCATTTATAAAATTATTCAAACAAGTATCTCTAATTAATAAATTCATCTGATTTGGAATAAGACTATTTAATAAACCCATATCTAATGTAGTGTTGTTTCCACTAAAAAAAGGAGGAACTATTGTGTCGAATGGCGAATAAAGTACATCTGACCAAGAATTAAATATATTTCCGTAAGCCAATTGGTAAGATGCAAGAAGATAAACTATATATCCTGGATTAGAATAAGGAGTTGGTGATATTATAGTGTCAGCCATTATTCCTGAAAGATCATAAGGGCCAGAGCAAGGAGCAGAAGCTATAATATTAAACTCAGACTGAAGATTTTTATCTTTTATAAATTTGGTTGTAGCCATACATGCATGACCTCCTTGAGAATAGCCTGTTAGAAAAAGCTCATTATTATCTATATAATTTGTTGTGCCTAAATATTCTCTAGCTGCTCTTACCATGTCTATTGAAGCAGTCGCCTCACTATGGGCATGAACATAAGGATGGAATCCTGGACTGTCCCCCATACCAATATAATCTGGCATACAAACAAAATACCCACCAGCAGAAAAAACCTTTCCAATGAGTGCCTCAGGATTATTATAGGATGGAACATCGTTTTTTCTTAAAGTAGTTCCGTGGTTATATACTGCAATTGGAAAATCGCTGCAACTTGTATTTTTAGGAACCATAAATGCCCCGGTAGCGATAACTGGTAAACTATCTGTATTTACCGTATTGTAGGTCATCTTATACATGTCAACATCGTAATTCAAATTCAGTCCTGTAGCACCACTTAATATGGTTGAGGATGAAGAATTTAAGAAATTACAAGAAACTAAATATTGACCTCTCACTTGAAAATTAAGCAATAGCATGACAAACAAGAGCTTAAAGTAATTAATCAATTTTTTTAGTTTTTTATGCACTTCCAGATAAAGTCCAAAGATAAATCAGAACTAAACCAATGATAAATGAAAAAAAAGGGGCCAAAAACATACATTAATATAGTACATTTAAATATACACACTATATATGTTTGAAAAAAATTATGAATAAAAATAAAATGAGTTACAACATATTGAATTGTAACTCATTATCAGACAATGTGGGCCCAGAAGGGCTCGAACCTTCGACCCCCTGATTATGAGTCAGGTGCTCTAACCAACTGAGCTATGGGCCCAAATTTGGCATTAAACCAAATTGGTTGTCAAATTTGCAAAAAAAAATCTAATAACTTTAAAGTAAGGCCAATAATTTACTCTAGTCTCCAGCTTATTCCTCCCATTAACCATCTTCCTGGCATTTTGGCACCTAATATATTCTGGTATTCTTTATCCAATAAATTAAGTATCTGAAGATTTAAAGAATGTTTATTATCCAATAACCCATAACCAACTCTTGCATTTAAAAGTCCATAACTACTCTCTAAATTACTAGATATGGATTCTGCAGCTTGAGCAGTTCTTTCTTTGTACAACCCAGAAATGGAGAATTGGAAAGAGTTGTAATTTAAAATTAGCTGAGCATTAAGAAGGTGCTTTGCAAAGCTTGATAAATAAATTCCTAGAGTGTCGTTGGTAATATCGGTAAAAGTATATCCTATTTGCCAATTTAAAGTGCTGTTCTCTGAAATAAGAAATTTAGAATTTAACTCTAGCTCAAGCCCATTGACATTTACCTCCTTAATATTTTTTGCAAATGTATAGTTTGCCCCAGGAACTAAAACGCCTATATCACTATCTATATCACTTTCATTAGTCAAAATATAATCTATAATATTACTAGACTGTCTGCTAAAAATAGTTGCTTTAAATAAAGTATTTTTAAATGGGGAATAGTTAATTCCTATTTCTTCCGACCAGCCTCTCTCTGCAATTAAATTTGGATTTCCTAATCGGATATAAGTCTTTAAAGCAATATTATTATTATATCTTTCTGTATAATCTGCTGCTCTAATACTTCTACCTGCTGAAGCTCTTAATGCCAAATTAGGTAAATTATAGGCAGCATTTATTTGAGGACAAAATTCAAAGCCATAATTTTCATCGTAATCTTCTCTAGCGATAGTAGTTAAAACTAGATTATTTGACTTGTAAACCCCCATTAAGTAAGCTCCAAAATGATAATCGCTGTGGTTTCCCCTATCGTTACTTTCAATTTTCCTTAAGTCAGCCTGAATTCCAGATTTAAATATTAATTTCTCATTAATTTCATTTGAATTATTTACTGTGAAATTTAAATAATCCATTGTATGAATATTAGGATCTGAAGTTGGAGTGTAAAGAAATTCATCTGAAGACCTTTTGTAGCTAGCGTTAATATCCAATAAAGAACCTGTCGAAGTTTTTCTCTGAAGCTGAATTCTGTTAAACCAGTTAGACGTCATTTCTGTAGATTTGTCTGACAGGTAAGAAGTATAAAAATATCTTGCATTGAAATCACTAGAGAGAATAGAAGATCTAACTTTTAATTCCCATAAATTATTAATTTTAAATCCTGCTGAAAGACTTATATTTTTAATATCGAAATAATTTCTGTAACCCTCCAATGTTGTTGAGTCGTTAACTGCAACTGGTAAAATACTATCTCCGATAGAGTGATTTATTGATGCCCCTAAGCCAACATAAAATTTATTAGATTTATGAAAAACACTTGCTGTAGAGCTTACTAAATTATTATCTCCATAGTTGATGTTCCCAGAAGATGTAGTTCCATTTTTTAAAGAGTCGAACCCTTTGGTAATAACATTAATTACCCCCCCAACAGCATCAGGTCCATACATAGAAGCTCCTGCCCCTTTTAATATTTCAATTCTCTCAATTTCCATATTTGAAACTGGAACATAGCAATTAAAATGGCCAGTCAAAGGATCGTTTATTTTCATGCCATCAATTAAAACCAAAACCTGAGAAAAAGTAGAACCTCTCATTACAATATCTCCTTGCACACCAAATCCTCCACGAGACTGAACCTCAACACCACAAACAGTTTGTAACAATTCGTAAAAAGTAGTAGCTGGAAGTTGTTGAATTTGTTCTTTGGTCAAAATACTGATACTTCTACCTGTTTCGCTGGCTTTTAAAGGAATTCTTGTGGTTTGTACTAGCAAAGTGTCTAGACTAAAGCTTTGCTGAGCACTTGGCTTAATAACTAACGAAAGGAAAATGGCAATGCTTAAAAAATATTTCAAAATGAATAAATGTTTAATTTTCTTTAATATATCTAAATTCGAGACAATTTTAATAATTTGTTTTGATTAATTAATGTTAATGAATGAAATTAAAAATATAATATTTGACTTAGGAGGTGTGATTTTAAACTTGGATTACATTAAAACAGAAAATGAGTTTAAAAAAATTGGTGTTTTACATTTTAAAGAATTATACAATCAAAAAAAACAAACGGTTCTTTTTGATGATTTTGAAAAAGGAAAAATAACGCCAGAAGATTTCATTTCTTCTTTTAAAGAATCTGAAAATTTAAAAATAAAAGAAATCGATTTTATCAATGCTTGGAATGCAATGCTTTTAGAAATTCCTGTTGAAAAACTAGAGTTTATTGAAAATCTAAAAAAAAATTATAAAATTTTTTTATTGAGCAATACTAATGAAATACACATTAAAAAATTTGAAAACGATTTGAGAAAGAAAAATATGCTAAAGCAGTTCTATAAATGCTTTGATAAAATATATTATTCTTCAAGAATGGGAAAAAGAAAACCTGATGAAAATTGTTTTACTCAAGTCTTAGAAGATAATGAATTAAGTGCTGAAAACACCTTATTTATTGATGACTCAATTCAGCATATTGAAGGTGCTAAAAAAACAGGAATTAAAACCTTTCATTTAGAAAACAATAAATCTATACTAGATCTTGTTCCTGACATAATTCAATCAAAACTCCGCCGGTAGACTTAGGGTGAAGAAAACAAATAAGTTTATTATCTGCCCCTTGCTTAATATCTCCAATAGCTTCAAACCCCAAATTAACAAGCCTTGCTAACTCCGAATGAATATTGTCTACATGTAGTGCTAAATGATGCATGCCTTGCCCTTTTTTGGTAATAAACTTTTTAATTGGGCTATCTTCCTTTGTTGATTCTAGTAACTCAATTTTAGATTCTCCTAGCTTATAAAAGTAAGTTTTTACTCCCTCAGATTCAACCAATTCGGATTTATAGCATGTTTTACCAAGTAGTTTTTCAAAAATTTCATTGCTTTTTTCAGGACTTTCTACAGCAATTCCAATATGTTCTATTTTTTTTATCATCGTTTCTAATTTATGAATTTAAGACCACTTACTGAATATAAAAAATAGATATAATTGAAAATATTATTTTAAGAACGCTTCTTTTGTAAATAAACTTTTGAAAACTCTGTAAATAGCAGTATTTTCACCAAACTTTAATTTTAATTTGCACTTTATGTTTGGGATTTTTAAAAAAAAATCAGAAAAAGATACTTTATTGAAAAAGTACAACGCCTTAACAGAAGAAGCTTATAAGTTATCCCACTCTAACCGATCAGCAAGCGACCAAAAAACTAAAGAAGCCAATGATATTCTAGATAGAATAAAAGTATTGGAGTCGGAAGAAAATAAATAAGTTTTTTTCCTAAGAGTGTTTTTAAATTTATAATTTCTTATGAAAGATCGTGAGCTTGCAGAAAGCATACTAAAAGTTTCTAGAAAACATCCTGAATATAGTTACAATTACAAGCAAATAGCTGCTGTATTAGGAGTTAAAGATGCATTTATAAGAAAGAGAATTGTAACCCTTTTGAAACAGCTTGCTAAAAATGGAGTTTTAAAGGAAATAGAACGAGGAAAATACCAAATAAAAGAAGGAAGTAAGGAGCTGATTGGTCATATACAGACAGTAAGTAAAGGTGGCGGATATTTTATGTCCTCAAAGATTGAAAAAGATATTTATATACATCCATCCAATCTTAAAAATGCTCTCAACGGAGATAAAGTTCTTATTAAAAGTAGTTTTTATAAAGGAAAAGAAGAAGGAAGAATTCTTAAAATAATTGAACGCGTAAAAAAAGAATATATTGGTGTTATTGAGATTTCTGAAAAATTTTGCTTTTTCATCCCTGATGACAGAATGGTGAAAACACATTTTTTTATTGAAAAAAAACATATCAATAAAGCAAAAAATGGACAAAAAGTAAAAGTTAAATTTCTTTCATGGCCTAAAAATGCAAAAAGTCCTCAAGGTGCAGTAACAGAAATTATAGGAAATCCTGGAGAAATAAATGTTGAAATGAATTCTATTCTTTCTGAATTTGGATTTCCAACTAAATTCCCAAATACTGTAATAAAAGATTTAGATTCTATTCCCAACCCAAATTATGATAAAGAGGCGAAAAAGAGAAGAGATTTTAGAAAAGTAACTACTCTAACTATTGACCCTGTTGATGCGAAAGATTTTGATGATGCATTGAGTTTCAAAGAGCTAGATGATGAAATAACTGAAATAGGTGTGCATATTGCAGATGTAGGGCATTTTGTAAAAGAAAAATCTATTATTGACAATGAAGCTTTTCAAAGAGGAAACAGCGTTTATTTAGTGGATAGAGTAATTCCAATGCTCCCTGAAAAACTAAGTAATGTACTATGTTCTTTAAGGCCAAAAGAAGATAAATTAACATTTTCGGTAGTATTTAAAATCAATAAAGAAGGCAAGATTTTAGACACCTGGTTTGGCAAAACAGTTATTCACTCTAACCATAGATTCACCTATGAAGAAGTACAAGAAATTATTGAAGGCAAAAAAAATACTTTTTCCAAAGAGATAAATGTTCTAAACACCTTGGCTAAAAAAATTCGTTCCAAAAGACTAGATAGTGGAGCACTTAATATTGAAAGTTCTGAAGTTAAATTTCAACTTGATGACAAAGGCACCCCAATTGGAACCTATGTAAAAGTTTCCAAAGAAGCCCATCAGCTAATAGAAGAGTTTATGCTTCTTGCAAATAAATATGTTGCGATAAAAATGGGCAAACCAGCAAAAAACAAACTTGTTTCTCCATTTATTTATAGAGTTCATGATGATCCAAATGAAGAAAAACTCAATGATTTAAAAATATATTTGAAGTCAATGGGGTATGAAATAATAAGAAAGAAAAATAAACCTATTTCTTTTTCTTTAAATGAAGTGATGCAAAAAGCAAAAGAAAGAAAAGAACTTCAGTTAATATCTCCAATGGTGATTAGATCAATGTCCAAGGCTGTTTATAGCCCTGATAATATAGGACATTATGGTTTGGCATTTCAATATTACACCCATTTTACCTCTCCAATAAGAAGATATGCAGATTTAATTGTACACAGAAAGTTAATTAAATCTATAGAAGAGAAAAATACCCACAGTAAAGATCAATTAGAACATACTTGTAACCATATTTCTAAAATGGAAAAACAGGCAGTTGATGCAGAAAGAGCATCGATAAAATATATGCAAGTAGTATTTTTAAAAGAGCGTATAGGTCAACAATTTACAGGAATGATATCTGGCCTAACAGATTGGGGGATTTATGTTGAACTCCATGAAAATAAGTGTGAGGGCATGATTCCTTTAAACTCCATGAAAGACGATCAGTATTTTTACGATCCTGAAAAAAAATCCACTACAGGCTATAAAACTCGAAAAACTTATAAAATGGGGCAAGAAGTAAAAATAATTGTCAAAAAAGCAGATTTACATAAAAGACAAATAGACTTTAAAATTATCCACTAGTTTTTCATAAAAGACTTTATTAAAATCTCTTCTCCTTGTTTTAGACTTATAGAATAATACCCTTTACTAAGTTTGGAGGTATTGACTTTAACAATATTTGAGTGGACTTTTTTATTGGATAAAAGTTGTTTTCCCATAATATCAAAAACTGCAAACTCTGAAATTATTTTTGAACTGGAAACAGTTAAATTATTATTTGCTGGATTTGGAAAAATAGAGACTTCGTTCTTGTTAGAAGTATTAATTGCTGTCGTGTTTTCATAGGAGATGTTAATATTGTCAATATATAGGTCATTGCCTCCACCAGATTCAAATTCAAATTTGAATCTGAAATTTTGTACGCAAAATGGGCCTATTAAACTAGTTATAGTGGCCTCTCTCCAGTCTCCAAATGAAGGTAAAAAGTTGTTTTGATCTGGGGCAGTAATTAGCTGGCTATACTGCAAAATTTTACGTACTGACCAAGTTTTACCACAATCGTTTGATGCCAGAACTTTTAAATAATCATTGTTGGTAGAATTTTTTCTAGCAAAGGCATATTTAAAATTGAAATACGCTTTGGTAGAATCAGATAAATCAAAGGTTTTACTTTCCAAAACATGTTTAGTTCCTTCTGCCACACCACTATTTTGAACTTTTAGACAATAAGATCCATTGTAAGAAACCTCATCTGTAACAGACCAGTTTCCAATATTAGAAATCCATTCTGGAGAACTAAAATTAATATTTTCAAAACCCTCATAGAAAGGCAATTGCTCTCCATTGTAATCCATTACAATGACCGCATCGTTTTTAAGTTCGGTAAGGAAATTTATACTGTCTCCAGATGAAGTTAAAGAAACATCGAATACTCCAGGTGTTGGGTAAGTAGTATATAGATTTTCTAAATTAGAAACTGCTGGAATTGCGCCAGAGAAATCCCAACTCCACGAAATTGGATTATGGTAAGAATAATCTTGAAAATACAAACTATCTCCGGAGCAAGTAATGTATCTGTTGGCGAAAAAATCAGCTTTGCAAAAAGGAGCTGTTGTATCTATGCCCGTTGCTAAATGATTTGCTGCAGTAATCAAATTAGATCTTCCCCCAAGGCTTGATGTAACAGCTGTTCTCATTCGTGCTTTTTGACCTAAAGTGAACATCTTTCTACATGGGCTGTACTCCATATGATTCTCAATGTTAGCTACCGGCCCACAAGTTGTTTCATTATAATTACACCACTGAGATCCAATGGTATTGGGGGTGTCTGCTACTCCGTCATCTGAGCTACAGTTAGATGCAAGCCCCGGTTCATTGGTACTCCCCCATGTGTGTGGTAGATTTAGCCAATGTCCAACTTCGTGGACAAATGTTTTACTTCCAGAAGGATTCCCGGTTCCAATACTTCCACAATAATCGTGTCTTAACCAAATTCCATTATTCATGGTATTTCCAAAAAAGGAGGAAGGATAATAGGTATAACCTGCAATTCCTGTTCCTACTGAACCACAAACAAAAACATTTAAATACTTATCTCCAGGCCAATTGCCCTGAAATACATCGTTATACATCATAACAGCATCTACCTGGTCAGATCCATTAATATCCCCATTGTTGTAGGAATAAGGGGTTTGTGTCATTGTAACTCCACTAAAACAAGTACCGTCAGGAGCCTTAGTTGCTAAAACAAACTCTACTTCAATATCTGCAATTAGTGGTTTAAACAATGAGTCAACTGTGGCTGTATCTGCTCTTAGAGCTCTTAAATCTCTATTAAGAATCGCGAGTGCATCTAAAACTTGTGATCTGTCAATTTTCTCCACTCCATTATTGTGAACTATATGAAAAACAACTGGAATTTTATACAAAACACCCTTATTTTGATTCCCAGATGAATATTGAGTATTGGTACTAATTCTTTGTTCTTGTTCGTATAAGCTCTTAAAAGTTGAATCTTTTAATAATTTGGATAATATTATATGGTGGCCACAAGAAAAATCTTGAGACTGGGCAATAAGATTGGTATTTTCATAAAATGAAATTACTAGTAACAATGATAAGAATTGAAATATTTTTTTCATATATGGTTAAAGTTATAAAACTGATTTATAATAATACCTTACAAATTAAAATAATCAAGCAATCTGTATAAATTCTTCATCAATTAATGGATCACCTTGGTATTTTCTAAATAACTGAATTGTGGCAACTACATCTTTTTCACAATATTGAATAATTCTATCTAAATCTTTGTCCTGATAAAAGACTTTTGCTACTTGACTACCATCCATATCGTCTTTTGGGGTTGGTATTTTAAACACATAAGTTAGTAAATCTAAAGAAGTGTAGTTTTTAAAATCTCCAAATTTCCATAGCTCCATAGTATCTAAATGTTTTATTTCCCAAGGTTTTTTCCCAGAAACATTTAGCATGTAAGGAATTTTTAAATTGTTAATTAAAATCCTTCTGCATAAAAATGGGATGTCAAACTCTTTACCGTTATGAGCACAAAATAAGAAATCTGGACTATTATAATAGCTATTTAAAAGATCTAAAAATTCTTGGAGAAGAATTATTTCGTCTTCGTTTGCTATGCTTTTAATACGGATCTGAGTTTCTCCCTCTTTTTGCAAAACAAATCCTAGAGATATACAAACTACTTTTCCAAATTCAGCATAAATTCCTGCTTTTTCGTACACTTCTTCGGCATTTAAGTTCTCTCTTTCCTGTATAAATCTTGTTTTTCTGTCCCACAATCCTTGTCCTCTTTCATCTAGCTCTTTATAGTCAAAAGTTAGAGGAACCGTTTCAATATCAAAAAAAAGAATCTTACTGTAGTTGACGTTTTTAAGCATAATTTATTTCTTGTCTATCCAATTAATACCAAATAAAATCTTGAAATTTTTTTTGAACCGAATCTTCAACTCTTCCATATCAATTTCTTGATTGGTTTCTTTTTGCAAAGAGGTTACAGATTTATCCTCAATACCGCAAGGAACTATATGCTTAAAATAATCTAGATTTGAGTTAATATTAAATCCTATGCCATGCATAGTAACCCAACGACTACATTTTACTCCAATTGCACAAATTTTTCTAGGAGTTTCTTTTTTATCATCTACCCAAACTCCAGTAAGCCCCTCTAGCCTTTGTCCAACAATGCCATAATCTTGGAGTGTTAATATTACAGTCTCTTCTAAAAGCCTTAAATATTTATGGATATCAGAAAAAAAATAATCTAAGTCTAAAATTGGATAAACTACCAATTGTCCTGGGCCATGATATGTAATATCTCCTCCTCTGTTGATTTTATAAAAAGATATATTCTTTTCTTTTCTTTTATGACCATCAATCAAAAGATTTTTCAAGTCACCACTTTTGCCCAAGGTATAGACGTGGGGATGCTCACAAAAAATTAAATGGTTTTTAGTAGAAACGGAATTATCAGGGAACTTTCTATTTTGAATTTTCAGCTGTACAGTAGCATCAAATAGCTTAGTCTGATAATCCCAACATTGTTTATAGTCTATTAGTCCTAAATCCTCTAATTCAACCTCTGTTTGGTTCATATTTTGGCTAATTCGGCCTTTAAAAAATTTATTACTTCAACTTCAACATCGTCAACATTGTAAAGTTCTGCTAAGTAAACAGATATCCAATCCCCCAATAAAATATGGTAAAAAGTTTGAGCCAAGAAAGTATCTCCTTTCGCATTAAACTCTAGAACAGTAGAAGTATGTTTTTTAAAGATGTCTTTACATATATCAATCCTAACCGATGAACGTGGATGCTCATAAGAAGATCTGAAAATTATTACTGCATATTCTTCTTTTCCTCCAGCCCAGCCAACAAGTTCATTGTGATTCATTTCGGGAAAAACATGTGCCCATCCCAGTGCTTTAGAATTTTCGTTAATCTGCTGTTTGAATCTTACTATTACACCCTCCATGGAGGATTCAGAATAAGTAACAAATGTTTTATTATGTAACGCTTTAGCGGTTTTCTTTGCAGTAGAAATTATATCCTCAACTTCTTTATCTAGGAGGGTAACTGCTGATTTGGTCTGCTCTACATAATCGTCATTGATAAATCCATAATGATTGAAAAGAAATAGTTGCTGAATAACAGAATAAGTAAGCATTGCTCTAGGAGAAAATGCTTTTGGTAAAATTAAAAGGTTGTAATCGTTTTCTTTGGCAATTTCAGCTAGTTTTCCACCATGAGTTATACAAGCTATTTCAGAATTTGCTTCCTGAGCAACTTTTAATGCTTCAAGAGTTTCTTCGGTATTTCCAGAAAAACTTGAAACAATAACTAAAGTATTTTCATTAATAAATTTTGGCATTGTGTAATCGTTGTTAATTACAGCTGGTATTTTAAGTTGATCTGCTACTATTTGAGTAGCAATTTTCCCACCAATGCCAGAGCCTCCCAACCCAGTAATTACAATGTTGTTTATTTGATTTTTAGAAGGCTTTAAATTTGCCTTTTCACCAATTTCTAATGCTTCTGATAATTGTGTTGTAAATTGTTTTACTAGTCTTCTCATTTTTATTTTTTATATAGTTGCTATACACTTTAATTCTATTGCAATTGGTGTTGGTAAAGAGTCAATTGCAACGGTTGTTCTACATGGTTGATTTTCTTTGAAATAGGAAGCATAAATCTCATTAAATTTTTTGAAATCTCGTTTCATATCCACTAAAAAAACGGTAATATCTACTAATTTCTCCCATGAAGATCCGCTTTCTTCTAAAATAGTTTTAACATTTTGAAAAACACTGTGACATTGAGCCTCAAAATCAAATGTTTTAAAATTTCCATTATGATCTATCTCCAGCCCAGGAACAAAAGAATCATTGGCGTCTGAGTTTGCTTTTCTTGGTCCAACTCCAGAGAGAAATAATAGATTGCCAACTTTTCTAGCGTGTGGGTATAGCCCTACTGGTTTTGGTGCTTTTTCGGAATTTATTTGTGATGAATCCATAAAATATTTAATAATTAACTTCGAAATTAATCATAACTTATACATACATTGGTAGTTTCAGTGAAAAAGTTCAATGCATAATTTCCTCCTTCTCTGCCAACTCCTGATTCCTTCATTCCCCCAAAAGGAGTTCGCAGGTCTCTAACCAACCAACAGTTTATCCAAACAATTCCAGAATCTAATTTTAATGCCATTCTATTTGCTCTTTTTAAATTAGAAGTCCAAACCATACTGCACAATCCATACTTAGTACTATTTGCAAAATTTAAAACTTCTTCTTCACTATCAAACGGAGTTAAAGTTACTACAGGCCCAAAAATTTCTTCTTGATTTGTTGAACAGTCAGGGCTAAGACCTTCAAAAACAGTTGGCTCTAGAAAATATCCATATGAGCATCTGCCTTTTGGAATAAATATATTTCCTCCAGCTAATAGAATTCCACCATCTTTTTTGGCAACTTCAATATGGCTTAGAACTTTTTCCAAATGTTGCTGTGAAACTAAAGCGCCAATTTTTGAAGATTTTTCTAATGGATCTCCAATTGTTAAAGTCTTTACTTTTGCAAGAAATTTTTCTTTAAAAACCTTATAAATTTTTCTCTCAACAAATATTCTTGAACCACAAAGACAAATTTGACCTTGGTTAGAAAATGAACTTAAGACAGAGCTAGAAACAGCTTTTTCTAAATCACAATCAGCGAAAATAATATTTGGGTTTTTGCCGCCTAATTCTAAACTTAGTTTTTTAAACATAGGGGCAGCAACTTCGGCAATTTTTTGACCTGTTAATGTTCCTCCAGTAAAAGAAATAGCTTTAATATTGGGATGTTTGGTAATCTCATAACCAACTTTTGGTCCTGACCCGTGAACAATATTTAAAACCCCCTTGGGCAAACCAGCATCTATACAAATTTTTGAAAACAAGAAAGCTGTCATTGGAGTAATTTCAGATGGTTTTGCAACAACTGTATTTCCTGTGGCTAAGGCAGGTGCGATTTTCCAAGTAAATAAATAAAGTGGAAGATTCCAGGGAGAGATACATGCAACAACTCCAATTGGCTTTCTTAAAGTGTAATTAATAGCCACTTGACTCATTTGGTGGCTTTCAGAATTTTCATGAAGAATTGCACTAGCAAAAAAAGACATGTTAGTAGCTGCTCTTGGGATATCTACTTTCTTTGCAAGAGCCAAGGGCTTTCCGTTATCTACAGATTCTGCATAAGCTAAATCAGCTTGCCTCTCTAGAATTAGATCTGCAATTCTTTGTAAGACAGTTGCTCTTTCCTTTACGGTTGAATTACTCCACGTTGGAAATGCATTTTTTGCTGCTTTCTGAGCATTCTCAACATCTTTTTTAGTGGAATCTGGAATTAAACTGTAAACTTCTCCAATAGATGGGTTGTAGTTGTCCAACCATTGGTTACTCATGGGCTCAACTAGCTCTCCGTTAATATAATTTAATATTTTATCCATACTATTGACAGCGACTATATGCGCGTTGAAATTTTATTTGTTCTGACTCGCTTTTTTCCAATTGATTTAAAATGTCAATATATAAAACATTACATGAGTCTGTCCAAAAATTAATCTCCACTTCTTCTTGTGCTCTGTGTAATTGAGTATAACAGTTGCATAATTTATCTGCCATTGGATGTTTTTCCTGACAAGAGAAAAATAAAGCTGAAAATATTACAATACAAAAGAGATGTCTCATGCAATATAAAATTAGTTATAAAATTCAGGTTTATACTTAATAATTGTAATCAAATTAGAAACTAAGTCCTGGGATAATATAGTTTTTAAAATTAAAGTGGAGGGGTCGTATAAAAGTTCTTTGTGAATTACTCTTACATTGTCTTTGTATTCGTCCATAAAAGTAACATTGCCCCATTCATCATAATCGTACCTAAGCTCCTTTATTGGAGTTTCATTTTCGTTGATAAAATATTGAATAGATTTTAAATATCCTCTGTCATTGTAAGTGTATTTTTCTTGCTTTGTGCTATTAGATATTAATAGTCTAGTATGCATTTTGAATAAGTAATTAAAACTATCGTAATAGTAAATTTGTCGTTGGTAAGGTCTGCCGTTACTATTTAAAGTAGTCACCTCAGTGATAGAGTCTTTTTCCTCATAAAGGTAACTTTCTTCAAAAATTACATACCTCTCTTCTAACTTAAAATTCATTTTACTTTTAGAAGCATTTTTTTCTCTTGAATATGTTTTGTTAATTAATTTTCCTTGATCATCGTATTTTTTGGTGTAAGAGTAAAAACCATAGGAGTCGCTAACCCTAAAAATAGTATTCTCATTTTTTAAGTTGTATTCATAAAATGTAAATGTTGTATCCGGTTTATTTTTATTTTTTGAAGACAAATAATGAATAGTCAAATTTCCATTTTCATTAAAAATATAGGCCTCTTTTTTCCCCGAGCTTTTTATAGATCCAAGTTCTTTTTTAGAAGAAATTGTCCCAGTTATAGACTTTAATTTAACAGATCTGATATATTTTTCATTAAAAAAAGGAGTCTCTGTAAAAATTTGCCCTGACTCATTTTTGATCATTTGAGCAAATAATTGATTGATAGAAAGACAAAATAACAGCAAAATAAATCTGTTCATATTTCTAAATTTAATGCCTGTTTGGTTGTTAAAACAGCAGGTAGACAAAATTTGTCATTGCAAATAAATATATTTTTTTTGTTGGGTTTATACTTTTCTTTGAAAATTGGTAAATCTGATTGTTTTTCTAATAAATATACATCTTCAAAAAATTCTTTTTCGGAATAAAATTCTAGCAACTCCTTTACGGAAAATCCAACCATAACATATTGTTTTTTAGGAATATTAAGTTTCTTAGATAAAAGCATCCAATTGGTAAAATTGGAAGGGGAACTTTTGGCATTTAGTGCCACTGTTGATAGCATTTTATTACAAATATTCAAAAAATATTTGTCGTAAGTAACTTTATAAATATCGAATAAATTATTAGCCATTACTGAATTACTAGATGGAATTACCTGATCATCTATCTCAATGACATCTTTATAAAGATTTTGTTCATTAGAAAGTCTAAAAAGATTTTTTTCTTTATGCCAAAATTTAGAAATTGTAGCTTCTGTAAAATGAATACTTTTTTCTAGCCAATAGCTGGAATTTTTAATTTTCCCCATCTTAATAGCTGCGGAAATCAACCAAGCATAATCTTCCAGGGTTCCATTTATCACATTATTTTTATAAACCAATCTGTTGCATTGGTATTTTTTATTGGTGAATTTTTTTAAGATAAGTCTTAGAAGACTTTCTGCTTTATCTAAATATTCTTTTTTCCTATAGGTAATTGATGCATCTAAAAGTCCATTTACCATCATGCAATTCCAGCTGCAAATGGCCTTATTATCAATTGCTGGAAAACTTTTATTTTTTCGTATTTTTTTTAGCTTGAAAATAATTTTTTTTGCTTTCTCACTCTTGTCATAGGTTGTTCTATGCATATGCCAATTATTTTCCCAAAGCAGCTCCTTGGTCATATTAAAGTGAGATTTACAATAGTTTTGTTCTTGCTCATTTAAATTTTCATGAATTTCAGATTCTTTAAAAACATAATAAGCTCCCTCTCCATCTTTATTGTCTGCATCAATAGAAGCTGGAAAAAGATGATAGTTTTTTTCACTTAGCGCTAGCCAATAATCAATTGTTTGTTGGACTAAAAATTCATTTTTGGTGTCTTTATTTAAAAAATCTGAAACGGAAAAAACACTTATCAATTGAGCGTTGTCGTAAAGCATTTTTTCAAAATGTGGAATATTCCAGTATTCATCTACACAGTATCTAAAAAACCCACCTTCTAGATGATCAAATAATCCTCTTTGAGAAATTTTATCAAGGGTTAGATTGGTAAATAAATCCCAATCATTCGATTTACCTACCAAAATTGAAAAATTTAAAATTGTTGGTAAAGGGAATTTTTGATTGGAATTAATCCCTCCATTTTTAATGTCCAAAAAATAACTCCATTCGCTAAACTCATTTGAAAAATTAAAATCCGCTTTTTTAGTTGTTTTATTAGATTCTAAAAGATGATGAGAATACTTTTGAGTAAAGTCTAAAAGAGTCTCGGGATGTTCCCTATGTAAAACATTGAATCTATTGATTAATTGCATCCATTCTTTGGTTTGGAAATAGGTTCCAGCATAAAGCGGAGTTGTGTCTGGCATTAAAATACAATTTAAAGGCCATCCTCCATTTCCTTTAGTCTCTACTATAAAATCCATGTAAGCATTATCTACATCTGGGTGTTCTTCTCTATCAACTTTAATAGAAATAAAGTTTTGGTTCATAAAATTTGCAATTGGCTGATTGCTAAATGTCTCTTTCTCCATAACATGACACCAATGACATGCAGAATATCCAATACTTAGGATAATTAACTTATTTTCCAACAATGCATTATCTAAAGTTTTCTTTGACCAATTTTTCCAGTGAATTGGATTTTGAGCATGATGTTTTAAATAAGCACTATTTGAGCTATTTAATTCATTCATTGTTGTAATTATCTAATAGCTCTTTCAAATCCGATAAAATCTGATTTTTTAAATGTTTAGGAGAAATAATTTTACAATCTTTTCCAAAACCCATCAACAACATTTTAAGCTCGTAAGTAATTAATAAATGGAAGGAGAAAAGATGGTTTCCATTAGATTTTATTTTCTTTATTTTTTGAGAATGATGAATGGGTTGAGACTCTAAATACTTGGAAAGTATTGGCTTGGTTTCAATCACTATTTCGTTGGGGAGCTCATTAAAAACAGTAATACCAATAGAATGCTTAAAATAATTATCTGGAGAGAATTTTGTATCCACGGTAAACTTTTGCTCAAGGGCTATTGGGTCGTAAATTCTGTCTAATGCAAAAGTTATGACTTTATTTTTAAGTTCGCTTTTCCCAGTTAAATACCACCTATTTCTATACTCTTTTAATAAATATGGATGAACCCTTCTCACTGTTTTTTCATTTTTGGAGTAATTAAAATAATTAAACTGTAGAGTTTTTTTATTTTTTATGGCTTGCAAAAAAAGTTCTAAATTCTCATTTCCCCTTACAGTAGGTAGCGTTTCAAATTGAATGACTTCTTCTTCTTGAGAATTACTGTTTGAAGAGCTAACAGCACGATCTAATATTTTTTGAATAGCGAATTCATACTGACTAAAAAGACTCGTATTTTTAAATTGATGAAGTATGGTGGAAGCTGCTTTTATGGCGTTTACATCTTTATCTGTAAGAGGCACATCGTCCATAGAAAAATCTTTTTCTTTATAAAAATATCCTCTTTCTTTTTTACTGTATGCAATCGGCGCATCGTGTTCCATTCGCATAGCAAATAAGTCTTTTTCAATGGTAGAGGCGCAAATATGAGTTCCATCACTGGTTCCAAAAATTTCGTCTTCACAAAGCTGTCTCAAATCTTTTTTACTTGGAAAAGGATTGTAGTCGTTACGAATAGCTCTATCTATAATTCTGTACCTTAATAATGCGTTTTTAATTGCTGGCATAACATCAAAATTGGAAATATATAAATGGTTGTAAGCTTACAGAAGCAATTTGATACATGAAAAATACTGCAACAAAACAAACTCCCAACTGTACTAAAACTGGCGAATTTGAAAATTTGTCTCTATACCAAAATTTCCAGTCTTCAGGTATAAAATGAATTAAAAATCCTAGTATTATCACTAAAAAAACATTACTGTAAACCAACAAAACATCAGAAATTAAACTCCATTCAAAATTAAAAATTAGCTGGTTTAGAATTTCATTAGCAGTAAACCATTCTGAAATTATATTGTGACCTTCATCCATTTGATCCCATGAGTTATTGGAACCTGTTCTAAACCAGATTCTAGTAAATGTCACAAAATTAAAGGTAATTATTACTCCTAAAATTTTATTCCACCACTTAGATTTATTTTTCCAAGGGCTAATATTTTTCCATAATTTATAAACTACTATTCCAATCCCATTTAATCCTCCCCAAAGAACAAAATTCCAACTTGCTCCATGCCAAAGTCCTCCAATTAACATGGTTAGCATAATGTTAATATTGGTTAAATACCATTTGTTAAATTTTGGGAAAATTTCACCTAAAAGTAAAGTGGTAAAGATGACTGAAATAATTCCAAAAAGAAGTGCTAAAGATCCGCTAATTAAATAAACAAAAATAACAATCAATGAAAGTGCTACATAACTAAAAATAGATCCACCCCTATTTCCCCCCATAGGAATGTATAGATAGTCTTTTAACCAAGAGGATAAAGAAATGTGCCACCTTTTCCAAAATTCACCACAATTATCTGCTTTGTATGGAGAATTGAAATTTTTTGGCAACCTAAAGCCAAGCATCAATGCTATTCCAATTGCTATGTCTGTGTAGCCAGAAAAATCTGCATAAACCTGTAAAGAATACCCATAAAGAGCCATTAGGTTTTCAAATCCCGAAAACATTACTGGATTGTCAAATACTCTGTCTACAAAATTTACTGCAATATAATCCGCTAATAAAAATTTCTTTAAAAGTCCATTTATTATCCAAAATAATGCAAGACCAAATTCTTTTTTAGTAACCTTGTAAGGTTGGTAAATTTGAGGGATGAATTCTGAAGCTCTTACAATTGGCCCAGCTACTAACTGAGGGAAAAAAGAAACATAAAAGCCAAAGTCAAAAATACTTTTAACAGGGTTTAATTGTTTTCTATAGATATCAATTGCGTAAGACATGGTCTGAAAAGTATAAAAGGATATTCCAATTGGTAATAATATTTGATCTACTCTAAAACTTGATCCTGTAAATTGGTTGGTAAATAATGCAAAATGATTTATTGGATGCCACTGCGAACCAATAATGGAGTTAAATGAATCGGCAAAAAAGTAAGCATATTTAAAATAAATTAAAATAATAAGGTTAATAGAAACACTTAGTCCGAGAAGAATTTTTGCATTTAACTCCTTTTTAGAAATATAGATTGCTTTGCCTATATAAAAATCTGCAACGGTGGAAAAAAGTAAAATAGAAAAGAAAAAACCGCTTGTTTTGAAATAAAAAAAGAGACTTGCTAAGAATAGAAAAATACTTCTTAAGCGCATTTTACTATGTATTAAACCATAGCCAATTAACACGAATAAAAAGAAAATCCAAAAAGGATACTCAGTAAATATCATAGGATGTTCTGAGTAAGATAAAAATGGTGAAAACAACCATTCTGAAAATTTATTTAAAGAAAAATCATCCATTCTTGGTGGTATATTTTTTATAAGCCTCCATAAAGGCTTCAAATAGCAAATCTCCAATCAAATTATAACCTTTATAATTAAGATGCAATAAATCTTTTTTAGCTAAGTCGTCCGAGTACCACTTTTGAATAGAATTGAGTCCTCCCATTATTTCAAACATGTCCCAAACAGCTAATTTTTTAGCTTTAGCAAGATCAACCATTGCTTCTTTGGCTTCATAAACTCTTTTATTTGGGTATTTTCGATGGTAGTAGCTGTCGTTATTAGTTGTAAATAAAATTGCAGCCTCTGGGTTTATAGAATATATTCTTTGTATTAAAGTATCGTAATTTTTAGTGTACGATTCTTTTGAAAAATCATTTTCGTAAGCATCGTTAATACCAATTGAAAATATTACCAAATCTGGTGGCATTAATTCCAACTGATTTTCTAAATTCACACACCTTAAATAACTTGGGACACTTGCTCCATTTACCCCAATAGAATGGTAAGAAATACCGTGCTTATTATTATCAAAACAAAATCCAAATAAAGAAAATTTTGATTCAATGTTTTGTTTTTTGACAATAGAAAAAGACAAAGAATCAACAGCCTTAGAAAGTTTGTACTTAATATGCCCTTCTAACTTTTGGGAGCTAATTAGAATAGTAGAATCTAGTATCAAGGTAATGTCATAATTGTTACTTGAGTCTTCAAAAAACAGATCGATTTCCTGAAAGGAGTTAAACTTATTTCTTGGTTTTTTATACCAAATGTTAATTGTAGACGAAGAGTCTAAAAGTTCTGCTCTTGCACCTAGCAATCCGAAAGGCCCCTTATGATGGTTAACAGAATTTCTGTACCCTTTCCATTTTCCAGAATGGTAAGAGGTAATTATTGGTGATCCATTAGACTTAATTAATCTAAAAGGGAAAAAGAATCCTCTTCCGGCATTATTAAATGGTAAAGAATGTTGAAAGTTTTCTCTTAAATTATTGGACCAAATATCGGCCTGTATATGAGATCCTCCAAAATGGTAAATATTTAAATTTTCATTTCCATTTTCGTAGAGCCTATCCAATTTCCTAAAGAATTTATTCCATGTTTTATTTCCATAGATTTTTATATGGTTAAGCTCTTGGCTTATATATGGATATTTGTTATAATTAATTGCATTAAATTGAGCAATAAAACTGAACGGAATTAACACTGTAAAACAAAAAATGAACCTTAGTTTCTTATTCATCTTTTTCTTTTAAATAGTTTTCATAGTCTACCATAAAATCTTCAATAAAATAATCTGCTATTTTCTTTGCCCCAGCATTGGTAAAATGGATATAATCTCTGGCAGCTAGAGAGGGCTTTTTGTTTACCCACTCTTGAATTGAATTTTCTCCACCCATATTTAAATACATATCCCAAAAAAATGAATTTGTTTCAAAAGCAGCTTTTTTAAGTGCGCTAATCACATCTTCAAGGATAGGGTAAGTAATAAATTTCGTCTTTTGTTTTTTGGCCATATCAGCTGGGCCAATAACAAGTACTAGCGCATTGGGATTAATTCGTTTTAGTTTTAAGATTTGTTTCTTAAAATAGCTGCCATATTTTTCAGCTCTTTCTTTAGATTTTATATATGGAATAGTGTTGCCCCCAAACTCTAGTATTAATAAATCTGGAGAAAGTAATTTATGCATTTGACTTAAAGAGCTATAGTCTACTTTTGAAAACTCTGTCCCAGAGGCGCCCCTTAATGGAATATTATCCACTATAACGCCTTTTTTCCCTTCCAAAGAAATTCCAAATATTATTGGTGAAGTATTGGAACTGAATTGAATATCCATTGATTTAGGCGCCTTAGAAAAGTTCATTTTTTTCAAAGTTATATCTGAAGCCTCTAATAGCGTATCAATATGGAAAATAGAGTCATCAACAAGCATTCTAAAAACTGTTTTTTCTTCACTTGTATAATAGATTTTAATGGTCTTATAATCTCTACACAACTTGTAAGCTTTAGAGGGTTTATTAATGGCTACAGTACCATTAAACAGAAAATTGGAATCTATTAGTAGAGAGTCTAGTTCCATCTTACAAAAAGAAAATAAAGCGCCATATTTTTTATGTTTGACACTTTTATCAATATACGGTCCAAATCCTGTTTTTCTAACCCAATTGGTGGATGGAATATTTTTAAGGCTAATTTTTCTAGTTGCTGGAATAACAGCAGATAACCCAGCCCCGTTTCCACCAAATTCTTTTTGTAATCGCTCTCTAAGTCTACCCGATATTCTGTCCCCCTCTATTTGTGAATCTCCATAATGCATGATTCTTACTTTTTTAATTTTAGCATTTTCTAACTTTTTAAAAAAAGGAAACATCAATGACCTATTATTTTCTGGATACTGAATTTTCTTTAAAGAAAATAGTGCTGAATCTCTTCTTTTTTTCTCAAGAAGTAATACTAAATTATTTAGACTATCTGCTTTCTTTTTTTCTATTTCTTTAATAGAGTCTTGATTAATAATTACTTCGGGAGCCTGAACAACAGGCGGAATAGGGTTTTTAAACTCTTCTTTAGAAACAAAGTCAAAAGTTATATTATTTAACTTGATGCCTTCTGAGGGGAAAACCCAAAATAAAATTAAAATAAGCGCATAAAGTCCTATTAAAAAAGTTAGAGGATAAAAGGGTGTTATTTGTTTGTTATTTTTAATTGTTGATTTTGTTTTAATTCTTGATAAATATTGTATTTACATATTTTTTTTACAGAGGTTTCAGGTCTGTTTGAAGCTACTTCCCAAAAGTATTTCTCTTTAGTTACGGTATGTAAATGCATCTTATAATTTGTATCCATTTGATTTGAAAACAACTTTAATTTTTGACCTTGATATATCATAGTGCTAGATAAATTATTCCATTTCATAATTTGAGCTACAGAAACGTCAAAATCTATTGCTATTTGTCCTAAAACATCACCAAACTCTATAATATGAATTAAAGGCTCCTTGGCAGATGCTTCCTTTAGAAATAGATTATTGATCATAGAATCTTGAAATGCAATAATTTTAGATTGGTTTTGTAAAATGAAGTTTCCAAGCTCCTTTTTTAAAACTATAGATTGATTTTTGGGAATCATTTGACCTGTTAAAAATGGGTTTTTGATATTAATTTGATTAAAATCAATTATTTTAAATTGTGCTATAGCATCAAACAAAATATTGTCGTTAAAAGAAAATTTTTGATAATTTTTGTTTGAGATTTTGTTATTGATTATAAAATCTTTTAAATCAAGTTGATTTAACCAATTAATAAGTTTGATATTTTCCAGGTATTTGCTTTCTATAAATTCCTGAGCTACATCCCACTTTTTTGATTTTGATTCTTTAAATATATTAGAAACATAGCTTGGAGAAGTAATAAAAGCCAATAGTGTCCAATTTTCAGATTTGTAGTTCCCCATTAAAAACTTAAGTTGTTGTACTGCAGCCAAAGTTGCTAGCCGATTATTCATTCTTTGATCTACATAAGAATTTATTTGAAGATCTTTTTTTAATGCTGTGATATAGCTTAGGGCCCAAATTCCCTTAGAGGAAAAATCTGAAGTGTGGGTGGAGTTATAACCAGATAAGACCAAAGGCAAAAACCCAAATGAGTTAGGGAGTTTATTTTCTCTTAAAATAGAGTCCACATAATAAAATTGATTTCTTCTTATATTAAGTAGCGCATTGAGTTGTTTTTTAAAAGGTTTGAAACAATTTAATTCTTCTGGGATGGTTTTTATTAGCCCTTTATTAGAGTTCTTTAGATTTACTTGAGAAGCTTCAAATAAAAAACAGCTTGGGTTGTTTTGAGAAATAAAAAAAGAATTAATTAACAAATTAAAAGCCATTAAAATTAGTAGCTTTTTTTTAGAGCGCTTCATTATACATTTTTTAGAATAAAAAAATATGTTCACTTAAATTTGTTTTATCAAATAATTGGAAGTTTAATGTCTCATTAATACGAATCAACTCCTTAAAGTATTTAAATATAGTTATTGTAGCGAAAAAAAAACTATTTAAACCATGATTGTACTTCTTCTAAAAGAATTGCAGGAATATCAAGTTTGTTCTTTTTACGATACCCATTTAATTTTTGATGAACTGCGGTTGGCTTAGCCTCTAGCAGTAGGTCTTTGTTGGTATAACCACTCTCGTAAATAGGAATTATCCATTGTGGTGGAATATTTATTTCAAGAAATTCGCTTTTGTTAGGGCCTGTTTCCCATTTTTCTGGCTTCATTTGTGGAAAAAGTAAAACTTCTTGGATAGAAGGTTGGTTACATAAAAACATAACCAATCTATCAATACCAATTCCCATTCCAGATGTTGGTGGCATACCGTATTCCAACGCTCTTATAAAGTCTAAATCAATAAACATTGCCTCGTCGTCTCCTTTTTCTGCTAGTTTAACTTGCTCTTCAAATCTTTCTTTTTGGTCAATAGGATCATTTAGTTCAGAGTAAGCATTGGCAAGTTCTTTACCGTTTACCATTAACTCAAATCTTTCGGTTAACTCTGGATTGTCTCTGTGTTTTTTGCACAACGGAGACATCTCTACAGGATAGTCAGTAATAAAAGTAGGCTGGATATAACTGCTCTCACACTTTTCGCCAAAAATCTCATCTATCAACTTTCCCTTTCCCATTGAATCACTAACTTCAACTCCGATGGATTTACAGGCCTCCCTCAATTCATTCTCTGACATATTAGAAATGTCAATACCAGTATGTTCTAAAATAGAATCCGTCATTGAGATTCTTTTAAATGGTTTCTTGAAGTTTACTTTTTCCTCTCCAATCTGCACCTGAGTAGTTCCTAAGACTTCATTACAAATGAATTCTAGCATATCTTCGGTAAAGTTCATCATCCAATGGTAATCTTTGTATGCTACATAAATTTCCATTTGGGTAAATTCAGGATTATGGGTTCTGTCCATCCCCTCATTTCTAAAGTCTTTAGCAAATTCATAAACTCCTTCAAACCCTCCTACGATTAGTCTTTTTAGATAGAGTTCGTTGGCGATTCTAAGATACAGAGGAACATCTAGTGCATTATGGTGGGTTACAAACGGTCTTGCTGTTGCACCACCGGGAATTGTTTGTAAAATTGGTGTTTCTACTTCTAAATAATCTTTTTTAGAAAGAAATCTTCTCATTGAGTTGATGATCTTCGTACGTTTTATAAAAGTCTCCTTCACGTTTTCATTTACCACTAGGTCAACATACCTTCTTCTATATCTTAGTTCTGGATCATTAAATCCATCATGAATAATTCCTTCGTTGTCGGTTTTTGGCTGAGGTAAAGGCTTTAAAGATTTACTTAGCAAATGAAATTTGTCTACATTTATAGAAATTTCTCCAACCATTGTTTTGAAAACTTTTCCTTCAATACCTAGGATGTCCCCAAGGTCTAGCCATTTTTTAAAAAAATCGTTATACATGGACTTGTCCTCTGAGGGACAAATCACATCTCTATTAAAATAAACTTGTATTTTCCCTTTTGAATCTTGGATACTGCCAAAGCTAGCCTTGCCTTGTATCTTTCTTCTCATTAATCTACCTGCAATAATAACATTTTCCCCTTCCTTAAAATTTTCTAAAATGTCGATAGAATAATGGCTAACCTTAAATTCTGCGGCTGGATAAGGGTTGATTCCGTAATCTATGATCTTCTGGAGACTATCTCTTCTAATCTGCTCTTGTTCTGAAAGCATCAAATTTATCGTACTAAAATGCCTGATACTTTAGTTACAGGGTGAGGATTGACACATAGTACTGGAACTTTTAAATCGTTGGCAACAATTTCCTCTTGAAAAGTGTTTTCATAAAGACCTAATACGGTTTCATCTTCAAGATTCATTATAGCTATTAAATCAGCATCTACTTCTTTAGAAAGTTTGAAAATACCCTCTGTTAAGCTATCATCTTGATCCACTAGGTGGGAAGAATTTTTAATATTTTTGGATTCTAGATAATTACTAGCCCAAACTTGATTTGCCTTAAGTTTAGTTTTAATAAATTCATCCGAGTCATCGTTAGTTAGCAGATGCACTTGAGAGTCAAAATAATGAGCAATTTTTGCTACCAGTTCAAGCTTTTGTTTAGTTTCTACGTTTAGGTCTAGAGGAACAACAATATTATCATAACCGCTAGAGTTCATCAATTTTTCTTGGGTAACAATAAACGGCACAGGCGAACTACTAATCACTTTAATTGCTCTACTTCCAACTAATTTTTGCCATCTACTAGCTTTATGAGTTCCCATAAAAATTAGAGAAATTCCAAGTTCAGCTGCAACATCTCCTATGTCTTCAAATATATTTCCAATTCTTACAAAAGAAATTAAATTACAAGAACTAGAAATAGAATTTCCAAGTGTAATTTCCTTGCTTAGCTTTTCTTTAGCTTCTTCGACTTCATCTCTAGAACTTACTACATGTAACAAGACAACATCTGCATTAATAATTTCTGAAAATTTTATAGCGTGTTGCATTGCAGATTGTGCTACTTCTGAGAAATCTGTTGGAACTAATAATTTGGTATTCATTTTTATTATTTTATTAAATATTAGTAGGATTTAGGATGAGTATCTTATTCAGCTTAGGCTGTTTTCTCTTTAATAGCTTCTTTAGAATCCGCTCTTGATTCATCAGGGTTAGTAATGTCTTTAAGAACTGCTCCCATTTTACAATTTCCTGAAAATATTGCTCCTGGCTCTATAGACAGTTTGTTAGTAGAAATCTCCCCCTGAAGTTTAGCTGTACTTTTAAGGGAAAGTAGTTCATCTACTTCAATAATGCCATTTAATTTACCTTCTAGATCTGCGTTTTTACAATAAATATTTCCATCTATTTTTCCTGTTGGACCTAAAACTAGTCTTCCCTTTAGAGTAATAGTCCCTTTCAAATAGCCATCGATTCTAATATTGGAATCAGATTTAATATCTCCCTCTATGTGCGTTCCTTCAACTATTCTATTTAACCTCTCAGGGGATTGGTTATTATTATAATTTGCCATGTTCTTATCCGATTTAAATACCATAAATAATTTTTACAAATATACAAAAATCAAGAAAGTTAGCTTACTGATAAAATTCTTTAAAAAATTTGAGGTAGTTGTCTGTATTTTTTTCTAAATATAATTCTTTCAAATTTTGGGGAGTTACTACAAAAAATTTCTCTTTTCTATAGCTCTTGATACTGCCGTTATTGACTTTAAAGGCTAGGAAGTAATCAAGTGCTTTTTTACTATTACTAAAACTTTTAACAATTATCATCTGATCTGATGTGTTTAAAAAAGTATTGGAAACTTTGAGTTTTAAATCTGAAAAATTAACCGAATTAAAATCTGCTACGTTATTTTTTGCTTTATTAATAGAGAATCCTCCCTTAGGAGCAATTAAAATAAAATAATGTAAAGTGTCGGGGCTAAAATTGAATTTCCATTTTTCTTTTTTCATTAAATTTTGAGCAGTTTTAATTTTTAAATCATTTAAAACAGCAATTGCTTGATCTGCGATATCTGTACCTAAGCATTGATTAGATAGAAATTTTAAGGTATTTATTAATTCTCTGCTATTATTTGCAGTATCGTTTAACTTTTTTAAAGTGTAGGCTTTTAATAATCCGTATTGACAAATTAGAGGGTTCAGAGAGTCCTTTGTTTTATAAGAGCAAGTTTCTAAAACCTTAACGTAGTTTCCAGCTTGGTACATCGAAAATAGTTGAGAATATAATTTTTGTTCTTGTTTCAATGTTTTTTGAGAATCGTTTAAATTTTCATGCCCTGATAAAAGTTTAGAATATTTACTTTTTGGATATTTGCTTAAAAGCAGTTCTTTCATTTCCCTGCTTTCTTTTGGCTGTCCAAGGTCCTTATAAATATTATATAACTCATAAATTGAAGCAATGGATTGTGTTTCAGGCTGGTAATTTTCAATTATTCTTTTAAAATATTTTTCTGAAAGCAGGAGGTTTTTTGTTTCATAATGGTGGATTATGCCAAGATTGAAAAGCGAAATCATATTAGAGTCTTTCATAGATTTTAATTTGTTTTGATCATCGCATGGAAGACTTTGAGAAAGCTCATCAAATAACTCACTATTTGAAAAAGAAAGTGAAGTTTCTTCATTTTCATCCAAAAACATAGTAGTTTTAGAGCCTCTTCTCCAGTTGTCTTCTAAAATTCGTTTACCCCATTTTTTATCGAACTCTATTTTTCCTCGTTCCAACATTTTTTGGTCCCAAATAAAAAAAGATTGGTTAATAGGGGAGTTGCTACTAGGAATAGACAATACTTTATTGGCGCTAACAGTTAATGGAGCTTCTAATTTTTTGGCTCTCTTAGCAAGCTCTAAATCTAAAACTTCATAAATCTTATCGGTTCTCTGCTTGGGGTCTAAGGAGCATATAGCAAATAAACTATCGTTTTTTTCTATTAAAGTTTTATGGGTAAAAATATTTTTTAATAGCTTATACTTTTTATCAACTTGGTCTTTATTTTTATAAGATTTTAATGCGGTTTTTTGAATTGAGTCATAATAGAAGTAAGACTGAACGTACTGAGAATTTTCAAAAAACAGATCGCCCATTCTTCTCATAGATTTAATTTTTTGAGGAATATTGTTGGTGCTTAAGTTAATTGATTTTTGTAGTTGTTCTTTTCCTAATTCTTCAGCATTATTTTTAAACGAAATTTCAGCAAGGGCGTAATAAATTTGATCAAAATATTCAATGTTTTTATCGTCTTTAAGCATCTTTAACAATTGAGATTTTATCGCTTTGGAATCTCTTCCGCTGAAAGAAAGAGCCCTATTGATTTTTGCTTGAAAAGCCATTTCATAATCGGGATTTCTTTCCACAACTTCTTGATAGTAAAGCGAGGCTTTGAAATTATTCTCCAAATGATATAATTGGGCAAGAACGAAAAATAATCTGGTTTTAAAAGCTTTTTTATATTTATTTTCAATAGCAATTTCTAAGTTTTCAATTGCTTTCTTATAGGACTTACTTTGAATATAAAGATCTGCTAGAGTCGGGTAGATTTTCTTGATGATATTTGGAGAGATTACAGGCTCTTTGCTCTCTAAATAGTCTATTCTTTCTTTATATATTAATGCTAATCTTAATTTCTGTTTTGCGGTGAGCTTTTCTTGTTCTTTGGCCTCTAACTGTTGTTCCTCAAACTTAATAATTAAACTTAGTAAAATTTCTTCTGCTTCATCAAAAGCGCCCATTTCTATAAGAACTTTCGATTGCCAAAAAATACTTTCGTAATAGTTGTTTTCTATTTCGTAATGGTTCTCAACATATTGAAATATTTTAAGTGCATTTGGAAGGTCTTTTTTGTAAAATCTTGTTTTGCCCATCGTCATCCAGTTGTCATCAATGTATTTGCACCACTCTCTGTTTCTATTTTTCCCTTTTTTTGCATGGGGCATTCTATGGCTAAAAATAACGAGTTCACATTTTCTATATGCAGTGTCCATTGGAGCATACCAATTTTTAGACTGTTCAAGATTGGGAAGAGGAAAAATTGGCAGAATTGAATTGTAGTTTTCTTTTCTAGTTTTTAAAAAGTCGTTGTAGGTTACTTTTATAATTTCATTGGCATTAAAAAACCCATTATATTTTGCATGTAAATTATGAAACTCTCTATTTAAAACTTTATTTTTCTCTGTAGAGCAAGACCAAAGGATTACAAATGCAAAAAATAAAATACGGGGCTTAATTAGTTTCATTAAAAAAATATAACTGCAATATTAACCACAATCTATTGAACTTATTGTATTAGTTATTTATTCAATTAAAGAATATTTAATTTAGAGTAAATAAATTTGAGATATTTGCATAATTAATAAATAAATGGGCAAAACAAAAAAAACTGAATCAAAGTTTACAACTTGGCTTAAAAATCTTCAAGAAAAACGAAGAGTTGTAGTGCTTGATGAGGGTAGCTTTGAGGAAAAAAGAAATTTCACTACCTCCAAATTTTCATTATTGGTGTTTTTTCTTTTCTCTGTAATTGTATTTTCAATTTTATGCTTTCTAGTTATTTCCTACAGTTCTATTAAAACTTTTGTTCCTGGATACCCAAGTGTTACCGCTCAAAAAGAGCTGATTGATAAGAATATAGAATTGGATCAAAAATTAAATGACTTAATTATCAAAACAAAGAAAGAAGAACAGTATATAACCAACATCCAAAAAATTCTAAATGGAGATACGCCAATTGACAGAGATAGCTCTAAAAAAGTATTTAAATCACAAAATATAAATACTACCAATGAAATTTCATTTTCTGAAAAAACAATCAGAGAAAAAGTTGATAAAAGAGAAAAGTACGACATAGACGTTATTCCTGGTGGTGCATTAACCAAAGATGTACTTCCTGAGATATTGCTTTTTCCTCCTTTAGTTGGGGAAATAACTAATAAAATGAATATTTCTGCAGGACATTTTGGAGTTGATATTATTGCTCCTAAAAACGAAGCAGTGGTTGCTATCCTTAAAGGAGCTATTGTTTACCAAAACTGGTCTCCTACTGATGGGCATGTAGTTCATATCCAGCATAAAAATAATTTATTGTCCATTTATAAACACAGCTCAGAAGTCCTAAAAAAAATAGGAGATTATGTAGATGCTGGAGAGCCAATATCTATTGTTGGTAATAGTGGAGAACACTCTACAGGTCCCCATTTACATTTTGAACTTTGGCACAATGGTTATCCCATGGATCCAGAAAAGTTCATCAATTTTCAATAAAGTTTTTTTCTTAAGATCATTATGCGTAAATTTGCATGCTATTTCAAGGAATGAAAGAATTAAAAGAATTTTGTATTCCGTTTTCAAGCCTTAAACTTGGACCAAATTTTTTTGACTTTGAAATAGATAATTCGTTCTTTGATATTTTTAATTATTACCGTTACAACAGCTGTAATATTTCTTTAAACTTAGAGTTCAGAAAGGAGAATTTATTGATGGACTTAAGGTTTAGTTACAGTGGCTTTTGCGAGGTTTTTTGTGATAGATGTCTAGACTTGATTAAAGTTCCAATTAGTAATAAATTTAATTGCCTAATCAAATTTCTTCACCAAGAAGAAGAAATCATCAAAGACGACATTGTATATCTTCCTAAAGAAAGCTACGAATACAATATTGGGCAGTTATTTTACGAATACTTTTTAATTAATTTTCCAAAAAGAGTTATTCATAAAGAAAACCAATGTAACTCCAATCAAATAAAACTTATAGAGGATTACTCTCAAAAACATAATAGTACAGAAGAAGATCCGAGATGGAATATATTAAAAAGATTAAAAAATGAAAATTAAAAAAATTAAATAATAAAGTTATGGCACATCCTAAACGAAAAATATCCAAAACAAGGAGAGACAAGAGAAGAACCCATTACAAAGCAACTTCTCCTCAGTTGGCTACTTGCCCAACAACTGGCGAAACCCATTTATATCACAGAGCACATTGGTCCGAAGGAAAACTTTATTATAAGGGTAAAGTGGTAATGGAAAAAGATGCCCTAGCTTAACTTTTTTTGAAAATTGGATTAGATATCATGGGCGGAGATAATTCGCCAGATGCAACTTTAAAGGGTGCCTATTTAGCTTCCCAATATCTTAGCAAAGATGAATCTATCGTTTTAGTTGGGAATGAAAAATTGGCCAAAAGTTGGTTTAAATCAAATAATATAAATTCCTCAGTTTTTGAGTTTATTCATGCCGATGAAGTAATATCCATGAATGAACATGCCACTAAAGCTCTTAGAAAAAAACCCAACAATAGTATTTCTATAGGGTTCAATGCACTCAAGAATAAAGAAATTGATGTTTTTTCTAGCGCAGGAAATTCTGGTGCAATGCTTGTTGGAAGTATGTTTTCTATTGGTCCAATAAAAGGTGTAATAAGACCGAGTATAACTTCTGTATTGCCTAAAAAAAATGGTGGCGTTGGATTAATTTTAGATGTTGGTGTAAATGCAGACTGTAAGCCAGATGTATTATTTCAATTTGCAATATTAGGAAGTCTTTTTGCCGAGAATGTTTACAATATCCAAAAGCCAAAAGTTGGTCTTTTAAATATTGGAGAGGAAAAAGGGAAAGGAAACTTACTAACCCAATCTACCTACCAACTATTGGAAGACAATGACGATATTAATTTTGTTGGAAATGTGGAAGGAAGAGATCTTTTCAATGACAAAGCAGACGTTATAGTCTGTGATGGATTTACAGGAAATGTGGTCCTTAAGTTAGCTGAATCTTTTTATTCTTTAATTAATCAGAAAAATATCAAAGATGACTATTTCGACAGGTTTAATTATGAAATATATGGTGGAACACCTGTTCTTGGTGTTGACGGAAATGTTTTAATTGGACACGGGATTAGTAATGAAAATGCTATAAAAAATATGATTTTACTAGGAAAAGACCTAATTAATTCAAACCTTAACTCTAAAATTAAAAAAGCCTTTAGATGAGCAATATAAATGCAGCGATAACATGTGTGCATGGTGTCGTTCCTGAAAAAATCCTTTCAAACAAGGATTTAGAAAAAATGGTAGACACAAATGATGAGTGGATTACTACTAGAACTGGAATAAAAGAGAGAAGAATTGTAGCAGATGGAGAAACTCTTTCAGATTTAGGAAGCGAAGTCGTTAAAGCTATTTGCGATAAAAGAGGAATTTCACCACTTGAAATTGACATGATAATCGTTGGTACAGTAACTGCAGATCATAGATTTCCTAGCACCTCAAATATTGTTTGTGATAAAAGTGGGGCAACCAATGCTTGGGGATTTGATTTAAGTGCAGCTTGCTCAGGATTTATTTATACTCTTGTTACTGGACAACAATTTGTTGAATCAGGTAGATATAAAAAGGTGATTGTTTTAGGAGGAGATATAATGTCCTCCATTATCAATTACAAGGATAGAAATACTTGTGTAATATTTGGAGACGGATGTGCAGGAGTTTTATTAGAGCCCGATCAGGATGGAAATGGAATAATAGATTCTATTTTAAAAGCAGATGGTTCTGGAAGAGAACTGCTTATCCAAAAACATGGAGGGTCTGCTTTCCCAATTACTAAAGAAAATGTTGGTCATCCAGATAATTTTATTTTTCAGGAAGGTAGATCCGTTTTCAAATTTGCAGTAACTAAAATGGCAGATGTTTCTGCTGAAATAATGGAAAGAAATAATCTTACTGGTGAGGACGTTGATTGGCTTGTTCCTCACCAAGCAAATTTAAGGATCATTGATGCTACTGCAAACAGAATGGGATTAACAAAGGATAAAGTAATGATAAATATTGAAAAATATGGTAATACTACATCTGGTACTATTCCACTATGCTTATGGGAATGGGAGAAAAAATTAAAAAAAGGAGATAATTTAGTATTGGCTGCCTTTGGTGGTGGATTTACATGGGGGAGTGTTTATTTAAAATGGGCATATTAGTAAGATAATTAAGAATTAAATCAATTTTATTTTAGATTTACATATTATTTAATGAATTAAATATGAATATTAACGAAATCCAAGATTTAATAAAATTCGTTGCCAAAGCTGGTGTAAACGAAGTAGAAATCGAAAAAAAAGATTTTAAACTCGTCATAAAGTCTGACTATATGGCCAAGAAAAAAACTAATTTTAAAGAAGAAACTAAAATTGTACAACAAATAAGTCCTGTTGGGTCTATTCCTCAAACAATGGTTCAGCCTCCACCAGTAGTTGCTGAAGTTTCAACTCCTGCAGAAAAAAAACCAGAGAAGAAAGAAGACAGTAATTTAATCACAGTAAAAGCACAAATGATTGGAACCTTCTACAGGTCCTCAGCTCCAGATAAACCGCCATTTATTGAAGTTGGAACAGTAATCAAACCTGGAGATACACTATGCATAATTGAAGCTATGAAGCTATTTAACGAGATTGAGTCTGAGGTTTCTGGAAAAGTGGTTAAAATATTGCTTGACGACGTGTCCCCAGTAGAGTTTGATCAACCTCTTTTTCTTATAGACCCTTCTTAAAAAGAATACTTTAACTATGTTTAAAAAAATTCTAATAGCCAATAGGGGAGAAATTGCATTACGTGTAATTAGAACCTGTAAAGAAATGGGGATTAAAACAGTTGCTGTTTATTCAACTGCAGATAAAGATAGCTTACACGTAAAATTTGCTGACGAAGCCGTATGTGTTGGCCCAGCATCTAGTCAAGATTCCTATCTAAAAATTCCAAATATAATTGCTGCAGCTGAAATTACCAATGCGGATGCTATTCATCCAGGCTATGGCTTCTTGTCGGAAAATGCAAATTTTTCAAGAATTTGTCAAGAACATGAAATTAAATTTATTGGTGCTCTTCCAGAGCAAATAGACTCTATGGGTGACAAAGCTTCTGCCAAAGAAACCATGAGAAAGGCAAAAGTTCCTACAATACCTGGTTCTGTTGGGATTCTCAAAGATTTTCAAGAAGCTAAAAAAGTTGCCAATAAAATAACCTATCCTGTAATGCTCAAAGCAACTGCTGGAGGTGGTGGTAAAGGAATGAGACTCTGTTGGAATGACGAAGAATTAAGTGATGGTTGGTCCTCAGCTAAAAACGAAGCTGCAGCCGCATTTGGGAATGACGGTATGTACATGGAAAAATTTATTGAAGAACCTAGACATATCGAAATTCAAATTGCTGCAGACCAATATGGTAAAGTTTGTCATCTCTCTGAAAGAGATTGTTCCATTCAAAGAAGACACCAGAAACTAGTAGAAGAAACTCCTTCTCCATTTATGACTTCACAGCTAAGAGAAAAAATGGGAGAAGCTGCAAAAAAAGCTGCAAAGGCCGTCAATTATGAAGGTGTTGGAACTGTTGAGTTTTTAGTAGATAAGTACCGTAATTTCTACTTTATGGAGATGAATACAAGGATTCAAGTAGAGCATACCATTACTGAAGAAGTAATCAACTACGATTTGATTAAAGAGCAGATTAAAATTGCTTCTGGAGAGAAAATTTCAGGAAAAGATTATTTCCCTAAAATGCATGCTATCCAATGTAGAATTAATGCTGAAGATCCTCACAAAAATTTTATTCCTTCACCAGGGAAAATTACCAACTATCACTCTCCAGGGGGGCATGGAATCAGAATTGATACTCATGTATATGCAAATTATATAATTCCCCCACATTACGACTCTATGATTGCTAAATTAATTACTGTTGCACAAACTAGAGAAGAAGCAATACAGAAAATGAAAAGAGCATTGGATGAATATATCATTGAGGGAATTAAAACGACCATTCCTTTTCATCAACAACTTTTAGAAAATCAAAAATTTTTAAAAGGAGACTTCACAACTAAATTTATGGATGATTTCGAGATAAAATCTTAAGACATCAATTGCTGAAGCTTTTCATTGGCTTCTTGTATAGTTCCTATATTCTCAAGAGTTAAAATCAAAACCTTATTTTTCTCCTTAAGTTGTACTCCTTTTTTATGCTTTTGAACAAAGTTCAAAACCTTGGTAAAAATAGTTGATTCAAAATAAGCTGGGTGACTAGTAGTGAATTTTCCCACTAATCTGTTTTGTTTTATGACTAATTTTTCAAATCCTATTTTTTTTGCTTGTTCTCTAAGTTTTAATGTATTGATTAGTTCTTTTGTTTGGCCTGGGATTTGTCCAAATCTATCTTTTAGTTCTTGAGAAAAAGTACTAACAGCGTCTTTAAATGTTAGAGTATCTAGTCTTTTATATAGAGTAAGTCGTTCATTTATATCATTTACGTAATCATCTGGTATAACTAATGATAAATCTGTTTCTAAAATACATTCTTTAACAAATTCCCTCTCCTTAAGTTCTTCTGAAAATACTGATTTAAACTCATTTTCTTTTAATTCTAGAATTGCTTCATCCAAAATTTTCTGATAGGTATCAAACCCAATATCATTGATGAATCCACTTTGATTTGCACCCAATAAATCTCCTGCTCCCCTAATGTCTAAATCTCGCATTGCTATATTAAATCCGCTTCCCAAATCTGAAAATTGTTCTATTGCATGGAGTCTCTTTCTAGCTTCAGAGGAAAGATGTTGAGGTGGTGGAGTGAATAAATAAGCAAATGCTTTTTTATTTGATCTTCCTACTCTTCCTCTTAGCTGATGTAAATCACTTAATCCAAAATGATTGGCATTGTTTATTATTATAGTATTAGCGTTGGGGATATCTATTCCAGATTCTATAATTGTTGTCGCTACTAAAATATCGTAAAGTCCGTCCATAAAATCCAAAATAATAGCCTCTAGCTTTTTACCTTCCATTTGGCCATGTCCTACAGCAATTCTTGCATTTGGACATAATCTAGTGATCATGGCTGCTATTTCGTTAATATTTTGAACTCTGTTGTGAACAAAAAATACTTGCCCTTCTCTATCTATCTCGTAGTCGATAGCCTCTTTTATGGTGTCTTCAGAAAATGATTGAACAATTGTTTCAACGGGAAACCTGTTTGGTGGAGGTGTGTTAATAATAGATAAATCTCTAGCATTCATTAGGCTAAATTGAAGTGTTCTTGGAATTGGAGTAGCAGTCAGTGTTAAAGTGTCTACATTAACTTTTATATTTTTAAGTTGGTCTTTAACTCCAACACCAAATTTCTGTTCTTCATCTATAATTAAAAGGCCTAAGTCCTTAAAAACAACATCTTTTCCAATTAATTTGTGGGTTCCTATTAAAATATCAACCTTCCCATTTTTTAAACCTTCTAAAGTAGTTTTAGTATTTTTTGAGGATTTAAAACGATTGATAAAATCAACATTGCACGGAAAATCTTTAAGTCTTTCCGAAAAAGTTCTAAAATGTTGAAAAGCTAAAACTGTTGTAGGGACTAAGACTGCCACTTGTTTATTGTCTGCTACTGCCTTAAAGGCTGCTCTAATAGCAATTTCAGTTTTCCCAAAACCTACATCTCCACAAACAAGTCTGTCCATTGGATGTGGCTTTTCCATATCTAATTTTACTGCAGAAGTTGATGCGAGCTGGTCTGGAGTGTCTTCATAAATAAAAGACGCTTCTAATTCATTTTGAAGATAAGTGTCAGGTTGAAATTCAAAACCAGCTTGCATCCTTCTTTTAGCATATAACTCAATCAAATCAAAAGCTACTTCTTTTATCTTTTTCTTGGCTTTTTGTTTCGCCATTGACCATGCAGGAGATCCTAACTTGTTCAAAGAGGGTTTGGTTCCATCTTTGCCAGAAAACTTTGAAATTCTATGAATAGAATGAATACTTACATATAGAATATCCCCCCCTTTATAAATTAATCTTATTGCTTCCTGCTGCTTTCCTTGTACATCTATTTTTTCTAATCCAGAAAATTCTCCAACTCCGTGATCGATATGAACAACGAAATCTCCTTTTTGCAAATCGTATATTTCCTTAAGGGTGAAGGTCTCTTTGGATTTGGAGACGCTTTTTCTAGAGTTAAACCGATGGTATCTTTCAAAAATTTGATGATCTGTGAATACTACAATTTTTTCATTATGGTCTATAAATCCTTGGTGGAGTCCTATTGTAATAAAGCTACATAAGAATTCTTTATCTAATTCCATGAATATGGATCGTAATCTGCTGATTTGAGAATCTTGATCAGCACAAATGAAAATAGAATATTCTTGATTTTTCCATTCTTCTAAACTATTAACAAGAATATCAAAATTCTTATTAAACTTGGGTTGCTCTACAGAATTGCAGTCAATAATTACAGACTCTTTTTCATGGACTGTTCTATTCCATTCTAAAAGTTTAAATTCCTTTATCTTGTTAAAAAATTCTAGTGGGGATAAGTACATCTCTAATGGAAGAAGCAGACTCTTTTTTTCTTTTATTTTATTGTAAACTTTACTAGCTATTTCAAAGCCTTGCTCCATTTTCTTTTGAGATATTTCTAAGTCTTTAGCCCATAGCGTGGTGTTCTTGGGTAAGTGCTCCAAAAAGGAAACTCTGTCTTTAGATAAAGATATATTGTTGATGTTTGGGACAATTTTAATCCTATTAAGAGTTGTTACTGAAAGCTGATTAACAGGGTCAAATTCTCTAATAGATTCTATCTCATCACCAAAAAGCTCTACACGATAAGGCATTTCATAGTTAAAAGAAAAAACATCAATAATCCCACCTCTTATTGCAAATTGACCAGGCTCATATACGTAGTCTACTTTCTCAAAATCTAAATCAATCAATATTTCATCCATTAAATCCAGTTGCAATTCCTCGCCTACGGAAATAGTCAAATTATTTTTCTCAAAATTCTTTTTTTCAATTACTTTTTCTACAATAGCCTCAGGATAAGTAACTACAATTAATTTTTTTCTCTCTTTACCAAGTGCATCTAAAACTTCAGTTCTTTGAAGCACGCTTGTAGCATCAGAGTCCATAATTTGGTAAGGTCTTCTGTAAGATGCTGGATAGAAAAGTAAAGTTGTTCCTCTTTCTGAATTGAATAAATTTTCTAAATCGTTAAAGAAGTATAGAGCTTCTTCTTTGTCGGGAAGAATAAAAAGATGGTTCCCATTTTTCTCCTGAATAAGACAATAACTCAAAAAAGATATATAAGATCCAGAAGTGTTTTTTAAAGAAATACCTGAACTATCCTGCCAAAGTCTTGAAATTTTAGAAAAAGCACTAGATAAAGCTAGTCTAGTTTTAAACTGATTCTGACTCACTCTCTATAATTTCTTCTAATTGGTCGATCATACTCTTAGAGCCTACAAAAAAAGGAACTCTTTGATGGAGTTCAGATGGTACTATATCCATAATTCTTTGACTTTCTGAAATTGCTCTGCCTCCAGCTTGCTCAATTAAGAATGCTAATGGAGCACACTCGTAAGTTAGCCTTAATTTACCTGTTGGATTAGATTCTGTGGATGGATACAAATAGATTCCTCCTTTAATAAGATTTCTATGGAAATCTGCAACTAAAGATCCAATATATCTTGAACTATAGGCTTTTTTCCCTTGAAGCTTGTTTTGAGACTGGCAAAATTTAATATAGTCTGCTACAGGTTTTTTAAATTGGGTTAAATTGCCTTCATTAACAGAATAAATGGCTCCTTGAGAAGGAGTTTTCATGTTGGGATGAGATAAAAAGAAAACTCCAATGCTTGGGTCAAAAGTAAAGCCATTTACTCCACTTCCAGTAGTGTAAACAAGCATAGTTGAAGAGCCGTAAATAATGTAGCCAGATGCAACTTGTTGATTTCCTGGTTGTAAAAAATCTTTTAGTTCGACTGGCGATCCTTTAATAGTTTTTCTTTTATAGACACTAAAAATGGATCCTATCGAAACATTAACATCAATATTAGAAGATCCATCTAAAGGGTCAATTAATACAACATACTTAGCGTCGTTATTAACATTGTTTTTAAAAGCAATAAAAGAATCGTTTTCTTCTGAAGCTACACCACAAATTACTCCTCTTGCAGATAATGCGTTTATAAAGGAATCATTAGCAAAAACATCTAATTTCTGCTGTTCTTCCCCTTGAATATTTTCTCTTCCCGAAGAGCCAAAAATTTCTTTAGCTAAGCCAGCTTTATTAATTTGGTGGCTGACTATTTTTGAGGCTAACTTAATAGCGCTCAAGATTTTAGATAATTCACCAGTAGATCCAGGAAAATTATTTTGCGAGTCTACTATAAATTCTCCAACTGTTACGTTCTTCATCAACTATTTTTTACAAATATCTAATATTGCAGTGTATTTGACGTAAAAGTGGAGAAATTATTTTTTTAAAAAAGTTGTAAAATTGCTAAGCCCTAATTATTAAATATTTAATCTGTTTCCAAATTAGTGTCTAAAAATATTTTCTTATACTATAAACTACAATAGAATATATTAGCTTTAGTATTTAATTTATGAAAATTGAGTAAAGTATTAAAATTTGGTGGTGCATCTGTAAAAAGTCCAAAGGCTATCTACAATCTTAAAGAGATCGTATCTTCTTATAAAGAAAATTTAGTAATTGTTATTTCTGCTATTGATAAAACCACCAATAAATTAGAACTAGTTTGGAAGAACTATATTAAAAATGATAGCATTAAAGCTACTGAAATAGCTAATGAAATAATAAAATTTCATGAGGTTATTATAAGGGATTTGGAATTAAATAATAATAGTTTTTTAAAATTATTTGATGATTTAAAGCTAGAATTAGTTGATTATATAAGAGCTAAAACAAAACAAGAGAATAATAAAAGTTACTCAAAAATTGTTTCTTTTGGAGAACTTTTCTCCACCTTGATTATTTCCAGTTATTTAAATAAAGAGGGTGTTGAAAATAAGTGGATAGATGCTAGAGAATTCATAAAAACTTCTAATATTGCTACAGATTCTAGAGTTAACTGGGAGGAAACTAAAATAAAAATTAACTCCTTTCTCAGTAAGGACAAATCTTATATTACTCAAGGGTTTATTGGCTCTAACCTGGATGGAGAAACTACTACTTTAGGAAGAGAAGGAAGTGATTTTTCTGCTGCTATTTTTGCTTGGTCAATGGCTGCTCAAGAAGTTATTATTTGGAAAGATGTCGATGGGTTATTGAATGCAGACCCAAAATGGTTTAATAAAACACAAATCCTTAAAAAGATTTCTTATAAAGAAGCTATTGAACTTTCCTATTTGGGAGCATCTGTAATTCACCCCAACACGGTAAAACCTCTCGAAAATAAAAATATTCCTCTTACAATAAGGTCTTTCATCAAAAAAGAACATGAAGGAAGTTCTATTAGTAAGGTGGGTAAAGATGATAAAAGTATTCCCTCAATTATCTATAAACCAAATCAGATACTACTCTCGATTAGTTCTAAAGACTATTCCTTTATATTTGAGGAACACATTAGTGATATTTTTTCTATTTTTTCTAAAACTGGGTTAAAGGTTCATCTTATGCAAAATTCAGCATTGAGCTTTTCTGTTTGTGGAATAATAGCTCCTTCTAAGTTTCCTGTTCTGATTTCAGAAATTCAAAAAAAATATACTTTAAAATACAATGAACAGGTAAACCTTCTTACTATTAGACATTTTAAAAACTTAGATATTCCAGAGTTGTTTCAAAATCAGGAGATATTAATTCAGCAAAGAAGCAGATCTACTTTAAGATATGTTCTTAAAGAAAAGTAACAAAAAAAGCCCCAAAAGGGGCTTTTATAAAAAATTTAAAGATTAGTAAAATTTAGTTTACATCCCAAAAAACTTTGTTAAATACATCATCAGCAACCCCGCCATTAGCTTCAGAAACGTTTGGACCATTTGTCTGGGTTTCGTCTACGCTATAATTATATCTAGTAGGTGGGGTAGTTCCTGCAGCAGCTGCAGTATTCATAGTTGGATAATCATACATTTTCCAAGTACACCAAGCCTCAATACCTTGATCAAACATAGCAATCCATTTCTGAGTTCCTATTCTTTGATTGGCCATTGATGCATCCCAAGCAACATCAGATTCTAATAAATATGCATCTGCTGCAGCTTGGTCTCCTCCCCACTGTAATACTGAAGCGGAAATACCATTTGCATAATGGGTAGCAGCATCACCGCCGACATTCCATCCCCTATTAGCAGCATCTGCTAAGTGAAAACATACTTCAGCGTAAGAAAGTAATACACCAGGATGTGTTGGGTCTTCTAACATGTTTCCAGGTTGTGAATGATCTGGATATGCTCCCCCAGCTCCGTGAGGATTACCAATTATTGCTCCTGTTGAATCAAGATTTCTAAAATACATAGCTCTTCTAGGGTCGTTAGATGAATTCATAATATCGCCTAGAGTGTTTGAAGCAACAAAATCCGTTCTTCCACTCTGAACTAAATCTTCCCATAGCGGGTTGGTATTAGGTGTAGAAGATTGATACATAATGTAAGCGTGATCAGCATTGGATGCAAATACACCAGAGGCAGCTTCTTCAACCATAGCTTGGCTTCCACTTCCAGCAACATCTGCCATTCTCATTCCCATTCTTAATTTAAGAGAGTTAGCAAGCATTGTCCAGTGAGATGTACTTCCTGCATAGATCAAATCTGATCCAGCAAAATCTCCCATATCTGTACTAGAGCCTAAGGTTGCTATTGCCGCATCTAATCTACTAGCCAAATCTGAGTAAATTGTCTGTGCATCATCATATGCAGGGGTTAAATTTTCTACTCCGCCAATTGCTTCTGTATAGGGGACATCATTAAATATGTCCACTAATATTGAGTAAGCAAATACATCTATTACATCTAAAACTGCTAATTGTGTGTTTTTAATATTATCAGAATTGGTGCTAGCATTTACTTGTGCTCTTGATTCACTGACGTCTCTAAGCACTCTAGCATACATTCTATCAAATACCTCACCATTAATATTTCTTTCTGTAAGTTGGTAATTAGACTCATCCGTATATGTTGTTTGAGTCCAATGTTGTGACCACAACCTAAATGTATTTACATTTACATTAGGGCTTGATAAGTAGTCCATCAACTCAACTGTTGCATTAGCAAATAATGCATTAGCTGGAACTGATGTAGGGGCCTTATCATTATCATTAAATCTTTCAATGTCTTTAGTACAACTTAATGATAAAAATAAGACTGATACTAGGCTATATTTTATAATTGTTTTCATATTCTTAAAATTTTAAATTTAGGTTAAACCCGATTTGTCTTACAGCAGGATAAGCTCCTGATTGATTTCCTTGTATATTTCCAGCACTCAGACCCGCTTCTGGATCAGTATGAGGTGATTTTTTAAATAGGATAGCTAAATTCCTTCCCATTAACCCAATATCTAAACCTTGAATACCTTTTGGTAATTTGTCTTTAGGAAGTGAGTAAGAAAGAGAAACTTGTCTTAATTTAATATAAGTCGCATCATAAACATGCATAGCATTAGGAGCATGTCTCCAAGCTATAGCATTATTGTAGTGACCCATGTAACCACTGACTGTATTTTCTTCTGTTGAAGCAGAAGTATTTATACTTCCATCATCATTATAAACTGCAGTTACACCTGTTATCTCAATACCACCACCATCAGCAATAGAATTTCTAACAGGATTACCATCATCATTAGTTCCAGCTGTTAAATCATAAATACCAGTTCCATATCCATACCAAGTATCTAATGAGAAAAAGCTACCCCCCCATTGCATATCAATTAATGCACTAGCAGTTATGTTTTTGTATGTGAAGGTATTTGTAAGTCCTCCTGTCCAGTCTGGCAAAATATTTCCTATTACTTCTGGAAGAGCGGTTTTAGCATATCCAACACCATATGGAAATTCATCATATACACCATCTCCATCAGTATCATTAGCTCCATAATCTCCGTGAGGAACAACTATTTTATCTCCGTTGTCATTATATACAAAATTTGTTCCTTTAATAGCTCCATAAGATTCTCCTACAGCTGCATTAACTGTTATTCCGCCTTGTACAGATGCGAGAACATAATTATCAACACCATCTCTTAGTGACTTGACTTCATTAATATTTCGAGCCCAATTTAGTCTTGCATTCCATGTAAAATCACCTGATTTAACAATATCTGCATAAGCTTGAATTTCAATTCCTCTATTATTGATGCTTCCTGCATTTACATACTGGAAATAAGTACCAGAAGCAGAAGATGATCTAATAGCCAAAATTTGGTTGTCTGTTGTTGCATCATAAAAAGTTAAATCCAAACCAAGTTTGTTGTTAAAAAACTTATTTTCAAGTCCTAGCTCGAGACTTGTAGTATTTTCTGGGCTCAAATTGCTATTTAACCCAGTATTTGGAGCACTTGCTAGAGTTGTTCCTGCAAATGGAGTTCCAATTGAATATACATTTTGTAAACTTTGCATTGGTGCATCGTTACCTACTTGAGCATAATTTAATCTAAGTTTTCCGTAATCCCATCCTGATATATCGGCTAATTCAGTCCAAATTAAACTTGCAGTTGCAGCAGGATAGAAAAAAGAATTATTATCAGATGGTAAAGTTGAACTGATATCATATCTTCCTGAAAGATCTAAATATAAAAATCTGTCATATGCTAAAGTAGCTCTTCCTAAGTATCCATCAACTGCTCTTTGGCGATCAAATTCTGTAGGAGCTTCTGGAGTGTTAACACTATTGCTGAAAGAATAGACTCCAGGTACAACTAGACCTCCATTTGTAGACCCGTCAGTTACTATTTCAGAAGACCTTCTTATATTAGTTCCGACCATTCCAAAAAGATTTAATTTTTCATTTAAGTCTTTGTCAAAATTTAAAAATAAATCGTAGTTTCTTTCATAATAGGATTTTGTATATTTTCTATATGATGGAACATCAACGGATTGAAAACCAATTCTTTCTTCTCTCAATTCAGAAAAATTATCATTGGTAATTCGTCCCATAATATTAAAAACGTCGTTAATCTCATAGTTCAAAACAACATTTCCAATAAATCTATCTCTTGAGTCAGTGGAAAAGTTCTGATGTCTCATATAATATGGATTATCAAAATAATGTGGCTTATCTCTTTTATTAGGATCGTCAGAATATGCGAATCCATAAGCATTCCAAGATAGATTGTTGTTATTAAGTTCATAGGCTTCTTTTTGTGCTAGCATATCTACACTCACATCGTACCATTGTCTAAAAGACTGATTGACATTTCTATTATCATATCCTGTTCCAAATCTTCCCGTTCCTTCATTTCTTACATATTGCATCGAAGAACTAAATTTAAGTTTGTCACTTAAATCGTAGCTAACGTTTAATGAAGCATTGTTTCGTCTTAAATTACTGTTAGGCAATATTCCTTTATTGAACATGTCTGTAACAGAAAACCTGTAACTACCATTATCATTAGACCCATCTAAGGCTACAGAATTTGTAGTCATAACAGATGTTTCGTAAAATGTGGTTGGGTCGTTTGCTGAAGCTTGATAAGGCTGTGCTTGCAAATAGGTAGGTAATTCAGGATGGACTGATTCCCAGGTTAAAAGGTTGTCAATTTGATCAAAACCTAGACCATAAGAAGCGTCATCTCCCATTGGGGTCGCAAGTGCATCAGCAACTCCATCACCATCAAGATCAATTTCTTCAACATAACCATTTACAATTTCACCATTAAATGCAGTGTCAGGGCCATAATATTGCCCATAACCTGCTCCATACTCATTTTGATAAGTAGGCATTGTATTTTTGTTAATCATTCCAATTGTTGTATTATGAGAAACGGAAACGCCTATACCTTTCTTTTTTGAACCTTTTTTTGTGGTAATTAAAACAACTCCATTTGCAGCTCTAGCTCCGTAAAGTGCCGAAGCAGCAGCTCCTTTAAGAACAGAAACATTTTCAATATCTTGAGGGTTGATATCCATAGCTGCATTACCATAATCGAAACCCCCTCTACCAGTTTGTTGGTTAGAGGTATTTGTTATGTCATTGCTTATAGGAATACCATCAACTACAAATAATGGTTGATTGTTCCCTGATATTGAAGTGTAACCCCTAATAATAACATTAGCTGAACCCCCCATTGTACCGCTGTTTTTAATTTGGGCACCAGCAACTTGTCCAGAAAGAGTACTCATAAAGTTTACATCTTTTTGAGCTGCTAAACTCTCTCCATCTACAGTTTGAGTCGAGTAACCAATTGATTTTTTATCTCTTGATATACCTAATGCAGTAACAACTACTTCATCCATTACAATACCTTCAGACATTGTAACATTTAAAGAATTTTTTCCTTCGATTGCTATTTCTTGTGTTTTATATCCTACAAATGAAAATACTAATGTACCATTAGCATCTGATTCAATTGTATATTTTCCTTCACCATTTGTTACAGTTCCAGATGAAGTTCCTTTTACCTTAACGCTTACGCCAGGCAACCCAGAACCATCATTATCTGAAACAATACCAGAAATGTTTTGAGACTGTCCATAAATTAATGTACAGGTCCCAATCATTAAGATTGTTATTAATTTTTTCATTTTATTACGATTTGTTAATGTTTGTTAACATAAACTTAACAAAAAATTAAACAAAACACACATTAAAATACAAAATATTATGCATTTGTTGCATTAGTGTGATATATACAATATTTAAATGGAATTGAATATATCTTAGGTTTTTAAGAGCCTTTGACAGAGATACTAATATTTAATTTAATTGTTTTTTTGGGCATTCTTAAACATAGTATCTAACTTTAGAAAAATAATTGACTACAATTTGATTTTCAAAATTTGTTGAGATAATTAAAAAACTTTATTTTAATTGTCTAACAAATTTTATATATACATATTATAATTTGTGTAATTACACAGAACAAAAAGTAATTATTTCATAGTTTTACAGATTGGGAATTAAAAAATTTTATTGCTTTGTGTATATTATACAATATTATGCATACATTTATTTATTAATTTAAAACTAACAGCTTATTAAACTTACATCATGTTGAAAAAATTCTTACTCTTAATTTCAGTTGTTTTTAGTATTAACTTTATAGCACAAAACAGCAGTATATCGGGAACTATTAAAGACGACGCTACAGGACTTGGGATTCCTTTTGCTACCATACAAATAAAAGATACCGATAAGGGTACCACAACTGATATAGACGGAAAATTTAATATTAAAGCTGAAACTAATCAGATATTAGTCATAAAAATGGTTGGTTATGTTACTAAAGAAATGTTAGTAGAAGGTTCTGGAAACTTTGATATTAATATGAAAAATGAGACACTTAAAGAAGTAGTTGTTGTTGGATATGGATCTCAAGAATCTGAAGATGTTACTGGATCCATTGTACAAGTAGATTCCAAACAGATAATGCAAACAGCTGTAGCTGGAACTGCTGATGCTCTTCAAGGAAGAGCAGCAGGTGTCGAAGTAGTCAATAGCAATGGAGCTCCTGGGTCTAATACTGAAGTTAGAATAAGGGGATTAGGCTCTATAAATGGATCTCCTGTTTTATATGTTGTTGATGGAATGCCCTTGGACGGAGCTGCGGTTAATGCAATTGCCCCTCAGGACATAGCAACAATTGATATTTTGAAAGATGCATCCGCTGCAGCCATTTATGGGGCAAGAGCAGCCGGTGGGGTAATTTTAATAACTACTAAAAGAGGTCAAACAGGTAAGCCTAAAGTGACTTTTGATAGCTATTATGGTGTACAGTCACTCATTAAAAAAATGGATATGATGAATGCTAGGGATAATGCTACGGCATTTAATTATGCAGATGCTGTTAGGGGCGAAACGCCTGATGCAGATTTTGCAGATCCCGATGCTTTAGGGAATGGTACTGACTGGCAAGACTTGCTTTTCCCGGGTGGATCCATGTACAATGCACATGTTAATATTTCTGGTGGGTCTGAAAAAGCAACTTACTCTGTTTCTTTAGATTATTTTGATGAAAAAGGAGTAGTACCGTCTACTTTTTACAAACGATATTCTTTTAGAAATAATCTAGACTTTGAGCTCTCTAAAAAAATAAAAGTTGGTACTAGTATGAGTTTGGTTCGAGATGGTGGAAAAGGAACCTCTTTCAATGGAGACAGGCCTGAAAATAGTATTTTATTAGCTGCAATGTCCATGGACCCTACTATTACTCCGACAACTCCTTACACTACATTCCCTGACACATTGACCTTAGTCCCTGAAGATCACGAACTTTACAGTGCCACAGATTCTTTAGCTTGGATGAATACTCCAAGAGGAAATACAGGAAATCCACTAGCTGCCTTACATAGAAACGGCACTCAATATGGCATGACTTGGACTGATAAACTTTTAACCAATAATTATATTGAATTTAAACCATTTGAATGGCTAAAAATAAAAAGTATTATTGGGTGTGACTATTCAGTCCAAAATGGTTGGTACTACAATCCAATTTTTTATATAGACGCTACCGATAAAAATGATATTGATGGATTTGGAAATAATTATAACAAATGGTTTTCTTGGAACTGGGAAAATACTGTCCAAATAGACAAAAGTTTTGGGAACCATACATTTTCTTTGCTTGGGGGAACTTCTGCATATGACTGGGATAATAGAAATTATGGTTTTAACAAATCTTATTTGGGTGGTTCCGTTAATAACGAAATAACCTCAAACATGCTTTTAAGTAATACTGGGACAATTAATACTGCTTATAATGAAGGTTACAGCGGATTTAGCTACAGAAGATACGCTTCTGTATTTGGAAGATTAAATTATGAATACAACGATCTTTACTTTTTTACTGGTACTTTAAGAAGAGATGGTTCTTCAAGATTTGGTTCTGCTGAGAAGTTTGGTATTTTCCCTGGTTTTTCTGCTGGATGGAAAATTCATAATGAAAAATTCTTTAAAAACCTACAAAAGAACAGTGGTTTAGATTTTATAAGTTTTTTAAAGTTTAGAGGAGGCTATGGAGAAATTGGAAATAGTGAGCCAGCTGGAGATTTTGCTTACAATGGTACTACGTCTATTAATAATAGCGCTGTAATTTTTGGTCCTGACGGTACGCAAACCCAAATATCGGGATCTACTGTGGATTATGTTCCAAATCCATACTTAAGATGGGAAACTATCGGAATGACCAACCTAGCTCTAGACGCAGGATTCTTTAAAAATAAATTATGGGTTACTGCGGAATACTATATTAAAACTACATCTGATATGATTATGGGAAATCCAAATATTCTTACTGCATGGGGAGTTGGAGGAGCTGCAAACACTAATATTGGGTCTATGGAAAACAAAGGTTTCGACTTCTCATTAAGTTATCAAAAATTGGAAGGTGAATTAAATTATTCTATCTCCACTAACATAAGTAGAGTGTCTAATAAAATTACCAAGCTGTTGGGAGACGAATCCTTTGTAATACAAGGTGGGAGTTTTCATGCTATGGAATACTATACTAGGACTATTGTAGGTAGCCAAGTTGGTGAATTTTGGGGTTACGAATCCGATGGAATCTTCCAATCTCAAGATGAAGTAGATGCATTAACATATGTCGACGACAACGGACTTACACAACTTACTTACGGATCATCTGTTGGGCCAGGCGATTACAGATATGTTGACCAAAATGGTGATGGTCAGTTGAATGAGGAAGATAAAGTCAAAATAGGTTCTCCTTACCCAGACTTCACTATGGGAATCACTGGAGATATATCCTATAAAGGTTTTGACTTCAATTTATTTATGTACTGGAGTTATGGAAATGAAATTTTTAATACTGTTAAAGTATTTACCGAAACGCCTTATGAGCAAACCAACATGTCAAGCTATATGCTTACCGATGCCTGGAGACCTGATAACACAAGTGCTACCATTGCGCAGTTGGGTGGTGACAGACAAAATAATTACTCTAGATCTTCTGATATGTTTATTGAAGATGGCTCCTTTTTAAGATTTAAAAATATTTCTTTGGGATATACTATTCCAGAAAATCTTTCTAGAAAGGCTAATATAGAAAAATTAAGATTTTATGTAGCTCTTCAAAACTATTTTACAATTACAAAATACTCTGGCCGAGATCCTGAACTTGGTAGTACGTGGGGAGTTTTTGTACAGAAGGCAGACTTAGGGAATTATACCATTCCTAAAACATTAAATTTTGGAATTAACGCAACATTTTAATTAAATAATTATGAAAAACTTTAAAAAACTTTTATGCTTTATTATCGTCTTTGTTAGTGCATCTTGCAGCAAAGAATGGTTAGAACTAGAACAGCCTGGAAACAATGACAAGCCCTATTTTGTAGATGCAGGTAGTGCATATGAAGCGGTAATTGCAGCATACGATGTTCAAGCTTGGAGAATGAATGTAGTTTCTCTTTGGGCAGTAGGATCGGTAATGTCTGATGATGCTGTTAAAGGCGGAGAAAGTAATGGTGATCAGCAGGGTATGTACGATTGCATGAATTTTAATGCTACTCCTAATACAGATGTTCCTTCTTGGATATGGGGTGATTTGTATAGAATGATAGCAAGAGCAAGTTTTGCTGTTGATATTATGATAGAACAAGATGCAAGTGGAGAATATAAAATTCCTATGGATTTGGATTTGAGAAACAGATTTATTGCTGAATGTAGATTTCTTAGAGGCTATTGCTATTTTAGATTGGTGAGAAATTTTGGGGGTGTAATGCTCTATACTTCTGCTGAAGACGATGGTACTACCCATGGTTCAGACCTTTCTAATGTTAGGGCAAATCCTGAGGAAGTTTACGCTCAGGTAGAGGCAGATTTATTATTTGCATCTCAATATTTACCTGCTACTGTGCCTTTAGCAGAACAAGGAAGGGCTACTAAAGGAGCTGCTGATGGACTTTTAGCAAAAGCTTATTTATACCAAGAAAAATGGGGACAAGCAAAAGCTCAATGTGAGGCAGTTGTAAATTCAGGATTGTATGGATTAGAACCTAACTATGGAGATATTTTTAGCTCTGCGAAACAATGGGGGCAAGAAGTAGTTTATTCTTTACACATGGTAGAGGACCCTGATGGTAATTGGGGAGAACATGAAGGCTCTTGGTTAAGTATTTGGTTTGGAGATAGAGACATGGGATGGGGATATGGATTTAGATGTCCAACTACTGACTTTATTAATGCCTTTGAACCTGGTGACGATAGGTTGGATGCTAGCGTTGTATTTGATGGAGAATCCATCCCTGGTGTTTTTGGTGGAGCTCCACATGATTTTACCGGCGGGAGCTGGAATCCTCCAACTGGATTTATGGGACAAAAATATTTAATTCCTGATAGTGAAAGACCCGTAACGGCAGATTGTAACGGTAATTTAGATTATATTTTTTTAAGATATGCTGACGTTCTTTTAATGCATGCTGAGGCTTCTATGGAACTAGGTGATGATGCTAGTGCTATTAGCTCTCTAAATCTTGTAAGAAATAGAGCCGGGTTAAGTGATTATGATCCTAGTTCACCAGTTATTTCTACATATAAAGAAACATCACTTTTAGGACATGGACCATTGAAAGCTAGTATTTATCACGAACGAAGAGTTGAATTAGGTCTTGAAAGCGATCGTTTTTATGATTTAGTAAGATGGGGAGATGCAGCTACTGTGCTTCAAAATTTTGATGACAATGGTCAAACTTATGGGAAAAACAACTTTGTTTCAGGATGTAGTGAACTATTGCCTATTCCAGCTGGAGATATTAGTGCTTCAAATGGTGCAATTGAACAAAATCCTTGCTATTAAAGTATTTTAATATATTTCTTTCATGAAATTTTATCTTAATGTAATTGCATTGCTCATAGGATTCTATGTCAATGGGCAAACTTTACTACACACCAACGGAAAGGCTATTGTTAATGCCAACGGTGATACTATCATATTAAAAACAATGAATCTTGGTGGTTGGATGTTGATAGAACCTTATCAACTGCAAGCAGCAGGTGTAGCCTCAGCCCAATGGGAACTAGAAGAAAAAATAGAACAATTAGTAGGGCCAGCAGAAAAAGAAATCTTTTTAGAGAATTGGTATGCCAATCATGCTAGAAAAATTGACATCGATTCTTTAGCTTCTTGGGGATTTAATGCAATTAGACTTCCAATGCATTACAATCTTTTTACATTATCCATTCAAGAAGAGCCTGTTCTTGGTCAGAATACATGGCTAACCAAAGGCTTTGAAATGACAGATAGTTTGGTTTCTTGGTGCAAGCAAAATAACATGTATGTAGTTTTAGACCTTCATGCAGCCCCTGGTGGTCAAGGTGGAAATTCTGGAATTAGTGATTATAACCCTGCTTACCCTTCTCTTTGGGAAGATGTTAATAACCAACATAAAACAATGTCGCTTTGGAAGAAAATAGCAGAACATTATGTAAACGAACCTACGATTGCGGGCTATGATTTTCTAAACGAAACTAATTGGAATTTGGGGGCCAACGAGCTAAGAAATTTTTATACCCAGCTTACTGACAGTGTTAGAGCCGTAGATACCAACCATATTATTTTTATTGAAGGAAATTGGTATGCAAATGATTTTAGTGGATTAACTCCTCCATGGGATAACAATATGGTTTATAGCCCTCATAAGTATTGGTCTAAAAACTTTCAAGCAGATATTCAGTGGGCTTTAGATATTAGAGACAACTGGAATGTTCCTGTTTGGTTTGGAGAATCTGGAGAGAATTCCAATACTTGGTTTAGAAATGCCATAAGACTTTTTGAGGATCACGATTTGGGTTGGGCATGGTGGCCTATGAAAAAGTTAGAGTCTATTTCCTGTCCTATGTCTATAACAAAAACCGTAGACTACGAAAACTTATTAAATTATTGGGATTCTGGAAATAATCCTCCTTCTACAGTATCTGCAATTAATACGTTATTTCAATTAACAGAAGACTTAAAGCTAGAAAACTGTACTTACCAAGAGGATGTCATAGATGCAATGTTTAGACAAGTATATTCTAACGAAACTAGGCCTTTTGATAGTGTAGCTAAAATACCTGGAAGAATATTTGCTCCAGATTTTGATATGGGTGTAGTTGGGGAAGCCTATCACGACAATATAGTTTCTGATTTTCATGTAACTACTGGAGTTTACACTGCTTGGAACGAAGGATGGTCCTACAGAAATGATGGAGCTGATATAAGCGAATGCAACGATGTTTACCTTTTTCACAATGGTTATCAAGTTGGTTGGTTTGAAGAGGGAGAATTTTTACAATATGAAGTGGATGTGGATTCTTCTGGAGTTTATGATATCAACTTTAGGTATTCTGCTTTTAATAGCAACTCAAAAGTAAGTTTTTCTGTGAATGATACTTTATTTACGCCATCTACCGCTTTATCAAATACTAATAATTGGAGCTTTTGGAATACTGCAACAATACAGGACGTCCTATTAGATTCTGGTCGTCATAAAATTAGATTGCATTGTGATGGGGGTGAGATTAATGTAAATTCTTTTGAGTTTGTTAGGACAGGGAATATTCAGGACATTAACTCCAACTTTATTTCTGCTAGAACACTAGACATGTATAATGTTGAGATTTTAATGAGCAAGCCCATTGACTTTTCTTCCATTCCGGGAAGTCTTTTAAATAATCCTAATTCTGATTTTACACTTCATATTGATTCTACTAGTAGCATTTCTATTAATAGTATTCAATATGACACAGCCCACCCAAGAATACTTAATTTACAGTTAAGTTGGGCTATAGAAGGTTGGTCTAGTGCAAATTCAGCTCCAACTAAAATTGATGTCTCCTATTCTGGAACTCAAATCTATGCATTGGATGGCACCATACAATCTACTTTTTCTTATGAGGATGTAGCCAATGGGTTGTCTTGCAATTATAACTGTATTCCAGGGATAATTGAAGCTGAAAATTACTTTTTTGAAGATGGAATTGGAGTGGAGGGATGTACAGACGTAGGAGGCGGGGAAAATATTGGCTATTTACATGCTGGTGATTATATAGATTATTATATAAATGCTAAATTTTCTGGAAGTTTCCAGGTGAGTTACAGAAATGCTTCTGATGGTCAAAACGGAAGTCTTGAAATGCAATTAATTGACAGCTTAGGAAATAGCACTACATTAAACCAAGTAAATTTTACAGCCACTGGAGGATGGCAGAATTGGCAAACGACTAATACTTCAGAAGTATTCTGGCTAAATAAAGGAATTCACCATATACGAATACTAATTACCAATCAAGAGTTTAACTTAAACTGGTTTAGATTTGATATTGTTGCAGATGATGGCATAAATAATTTGCTAGAAAAAACCATTGATGTCCACCCTAATCCAACCAGTGATTTCCTAACTGTAAGAAGTTTAAATGGGCATAAAATAAAGCAAGTAATGGTTTTTGACTTATATGGAAAGTTAGTGATGAACTCCAATGAAACCATACTAGATTTAAAATCTTTAAATAATGGAATTTATTTCTTAAAAGTATTTACTGCAAATCGTGTAGAGGAACTGAAAATTATTAAAAAATCCTAGCTTTAGCACAGCATATCTGCCGCAGAAATTGCTGGTAAAATGGAGGGCTTAACGTTGGCAATAAACCCCATTGATTCTACATAGCCAACAGATGCTGAGACCAACTTGTGAGATTGATGACTCTGATTACTGTTAAAATCTAAATCTATAGAATCTACTATTATCCCTCTATCTTTTAAATAAATGGCAACATCCACAGATCTAGTGGTTTCTCCCCACAACTTGGTCCACATGTCCTGAATTTTAGGAAGTTTTTCTTTATGGTATAAAAAATGACAGCCAGTATTGCCAATATGAAAAAGTACAGTGGTTGCATAATTTGTATGCATAGCAATATTTTGGCTATCACAGCCAACGTGTAGTTTTATTGGGTAACTAGAGTTATCTAAAAAGTATTTCTTTACGTACGAAGAGATTTCATAATCTTTACTGTCCAATAGTTTATTAAAATACATTTTACTTAGATTATAAAATTCTGTCTTAAATATAAGAATATTTGATGTTCAAAATTTAAATGATTCACAGATTAAAATTATTCATAACAATTCATGAAGCATTTTACCAATAGACATATTGCAAGCAATTATACTATAATATTACATTTACAGCATAATAAATATTATAGCAACTATTTCTATGAAATTAAAATTGATATTTGGCTCAGACACAGGTAATACAGATTTTGTAGTAGAGAATTATTTATTGTATTTGCTCAATGCTTTTGACCTAGAAGTAACAGAAGTTCATAAACTAGTTGAGAAAGACTGGGTGGATAATTCCCTATTTATTTTGGGTGTTCCAACATGGTATGATGGGGTTTTGCAAAGCGATTGGGAAGATTACTTTGACGACTTTAAACAAATAGATTTTAATGGAAAAACAGTAGCAATTTTTGGACTAGGTGACCAAATAGGGTACGATGAATATTTTGTAGACGGCATAGGAATATTAGCAAAGGTGGTTATTGAAAATGGAGGCAGAGTTATTGGTAATTGGCCCACAGATAATTATAGTTTTGCAGAATCTAAAGCTTTAATAAATAAAGATTATTTTTATGGGCTTCCACTAGACCAAGACAATGAAGATGAACTTACCCTAGGCAGACTAGAGAAGTGGGTAGAGCAACTAAAAAATGAAATAGCTGAAATTTAATACACCACCTCTAATAGCGATATTTAGTAAATGAAAAATTTATTGCGATTTTATAAATCTGAAGAAAAACAGCTGAAAAACCAGCTTTTAAAAGTTAAAAAAAATCTAAAAATACTTAGCCTATTACGAATTACAGTTTTTATTCTTACAGTAATTGCTATTTATTTATTTTTTGAAAACACGTTAGTAAGTTCAGTAGTTTTAATTGTTGGAGGAAGTGGATTTTATTTTTTAGTAGTGAAATATTCTAAAGAAAAATTAGAAAAAACCCTACTGAACTGCAAAATTGAAATTAACCAAACCGAAATTGCTGTAATCAATGGCGATTTTTCCTTTCTTCCAAGTGGAAATAAATATTTGAATAGCAATCATCATTATAGTCACGATATTGATTTGTTTGGAGAAAACTCTTTTTTTCAATACCTCAATAGAACAGCTTCGGTAGACGGAAGTGGAAAGCTGGCCAACCTAATGACCGAAAACCAAACTTCATCAATTTACCAAAAGCAAGAAGCTATTAAAGAATTGTCAGAAAAAGTAAAATGGAGACAACATTTCTCCGCCTTAATATCCATGGTGAAAACTGAAATTCCTACTAAAAAAATCATTGGCTTTTTTAAAAATTACAAAAATGTTTTTTCTAAAATAGCCTTGTCCTTACCTATTTCATTTTCTGCAATTAGTATCTTATTTATTATACTCACTTTTTTTGAAATTCTTCCATTCAATGTGCTGGTTGTTTGGTTTTTTGTAGGGCTAATAGTAACCAGTCTATTTTTGAAGAAAACACAAAAATTATACACCAATGCTTCCAAAGCAAAAGATACCTTTAGACAATATTATCTAGTCTTACAAGAAATAGAAAATACCAACTTTTCCTCTAAAATTTTAAAAGAGAAACAAAAGGAAATTCAGTCTGAAAACAAAAAGGCATCTTCTATTTTTAACGAATTTTCAAAAGCACTAGACGCCTTCGATCAAAGAAATAATTTACTAATCGCAAGTCTTGGAAATGCATTTTTTCTATGGGAAATAAAATGTGCTATTAAAGTTGAAAAATGGATAATTCTATATAACCATACCGTAGAGCAATGGCTAGATGTGATTACTTTTTTTGACGCTAAGAATTCGTTGGCCAATTTTTGTTTCAATCATCCTTCATATGTTTTCCCTGAAATAGTAAAAGATAGTTCTATTATTAACTCTCAAAAGTTGGGCCATCCGTTGTTAAATTCGAAAAATAGAATTGACAATGATTTTGAAATAAACAAAAATTCTTTTTTAATTGTTACCGGAGCTAATATGGCTGGAAAAAGTACCTTTTTACGAACCATCTCATTGTCTATTGTTATGGCCAATATCGGACTACCTGTTTGTGCAAATTCGTTCAAATACAAGCCCGTAAAATTAATTACCAGCATGCGAACATCCGATTCTTTGGCAGAAAATGAATCTTATTTTTACTCCGAATTGAAAAGGCTGAAATTAATTGTTGATACAGTTAAAACAGATGATTATTTTATAGTACTTGACGAAATTTTAAAAGGAACCAATAGCAAAGACAAAGCTTCTGGGTCTAAGAAATTTGTAGAGAAACTAGTAACTCTAAATACCACTGGTATTATCGCTACTCACGATGTTAGTTTGTGTGAACTAGAAAATGATTTTAAGGAAATTAAAAACTTCTTTTTTGATGCAAAAATTTCTAACAACGAACTTAGTTTTGATTATTTATTCAAAAAAGGAGTTTGTGAAAATAGGAATGCTTCTTTTCTACTTAAAAAGATGAAAATTATTTAACAAAAATTATTTTATTCAAAAAGTTGATACCTTTACTTTTGTTCTAAAATCATAATAACATTACTATGAAAAAAATCATCTCTCTACTTTCAATAGCACTTTGCTTTTTTAACTACAGCGCACAAACAACCCATACCGTCAACGCTGGAAGCTATTACTATACACCATCCAACCTAACTGTCCAAGTAGGTGATTCTGTAATTTGGATAAATGATGGTGGCCTGCACGATGTGAATGGAAATATCAACTCCATCACCAACCAGCCTTTCAATAACCCTGTTACTTTTGATTCTCCATCTACTAATACAGCTGGAGCAGTTATTTTTGCTTATAAATTTACTGTCCCTGGCACCTACAATTACGATTGTTCTGTAGGAAGTCATGCTGCCAATGGAATGGTTGGAAGCGTGATTGTAACAGATCCTTCTACAAATATAAATACAGCTAGTTCCAACTATTTAATTTATCCAAATCCTACTTCTGATTTTGTTTACTTAAGTGTACTAAATGGAGATTCAAAGACTATGGTTTACAACATTACTGGTAAGTTGCTACAATCAACCAATGAGAAAAAGATAGATTTGAGCAGCTATCCAAACGGTCTATACATATTAAATATACGTACCAACAACAGAGTAAATACGCACAGTATTATTAAAGAGTAAACTCTTTTCAAGAAAAAAGAATTTCGTATTTATTTATTATTTCTGCTATTTAGAATGACAATAAACTAGAAAAAAAATAGCAGGATATTGTGGTTTTGTTTAGTCTTTTTGTAGTTTTGTTAAACAACAATAAATATAAACTATGTCTTTAATATCTAACAACGTCTGTTTTAATTGCGAAAATCTTACCGACAGCATTACCTGCGGAAAACACGATTTTAATGTAAACTTGGACAACTATTGCGATGATCACAACTATAAAAAATCATTAAATAAAACATCTTCTTGTGGCAACTGTATTAAGTTTAAATCTGATAATTGTCCCAACCCAGCTTTTGCAGCAGAAAAACTACTTTGCTTTTCTTGGGTAGCTAAAAATTAATCTCTATTTATTAGTGTCTTATTTTTTAAGCTGATTAAAATTAATTCCGACTCCAAAAGAAAAATTTAGACCATTAAATCCAAACTTTGCCTCTTTTTTGGGGTCTTCTATTCCTGAAGGTTCATTAATTGTAAAAGTTAAGTTCTCTGCATCTAAATTTTCAGTCGCAGAGCTATTTTCGTTCTCAATTTCCCCTTCACCACTAAAGCCTATATTTACTAATGAAGCATTTAAAGAGTATCCAACATTAGTAAAAATACTAAAGGCAGATGTTGGGCTAAACATTGCAAAAAAAGAAGGTTTTAAGCCAAACCAAATGTTTTGAAAAGAAACCTTTACTTCGTCATCATAAAACTTGGTATCATTTACTTGAATATAGCCAGTGTTGTTCTGTAACTCCCCAATGTTTTTATTAGCTATTCCAAATAATGTTAAATCAACTTTGGGGCCAAATTTGAAATTATCAGTTGGTTTAATTAAATAACCTGTCGAAAAGTCTAAGTTAAATCCAAACATTTGCTTAAAGAACATATCAGCTTTGAGTCCCATTAAATACTTTTCTTTAAAATTGTCCTGAAAAAATCCTACAGAAAAATAATTTACGGATTCTGATGGCTCTAGGGTAAAATTCGTCGCAAAATAGTCAGGTGAAGGAGATTCGTCAAAATAAGAAAGGGTAACGTCTAGCTCATTAATTAATAGGGGCTTGGTCCCAAATTCAAACGAAGTTATAATATTGGATTCTTGAGAAAACATAACAGACGGGATAAGCATTAACAGGAAAATTCTCTTCATGATAGATTTTTTTAATTCATTTAATTTATAAAAAATTAAGTAAATTTCAATGGCTTGAGCTCCATAGACTATTAACTTTAATTGACTTTATTAATCGATCTAGATTTTCATTTGGAAGTAAATCTATAGACACGGTCTTTTCTTGATTAGCATCTAAATCAAAATAATTTTCTGAAAAATTCAACTTGCTAGACGTCCTAATATTTACCCCTTTAGCAAAATATTTACTTTTAATTGTTACATATAATTTATTTAAAGAAGAATCTATATTAACTTCAAAAGTTATATTTGGCTTTGGAAGTTTCAACTCTTTATTAGGTAAAAAAAAGATGTTTTTGCTCGATATAATATTTCCCTTATTTTTTAAAATTAATTTAACATACGTATCATTTTTATTTTCATTAAGTTCTTCTTCTGCTAAACTTTTAACCGTTAAAAATTCAAATGGTTTTATTTTTAATTGTTGATTCCATTTTTTTATTGGAATTTCACTATTAAAATTCAATAGCTTTATCTCCACTTCACATTCAAGACTTTCTTTAAGATCCGATACTACTATCACATTTAAATTACTATCTAAAAACTCGTGGCTAACTATTACAGGCTTAAAAGCATCTCTAACCTTGTAATGAAGCGCTTTCCATTTTCCATAATAATCAATACTAGACCAAGAAGCTCCGGGCCAACAGTCATTTAATTGCCAATAAAGAGAGCCCATACAGGTTGCTTTATTTCTTCTGTGTGCTTCAATTGCTGTCTGAATACCATCCGCCTGAAGAAGTTGACTTAAATATAAAAGAGATTCAAAGTCTTTTGGGTTTTTAAATTCTCTAGCCATGTATTCTTCTATAGTAGCATTCCCAATACTAGATCTCTGGTGATACTTCATCACTTCTGAATACATATCTTCATCTTTTTGTTTCGCAAATTGCTTTAAGGTTGAATATTCAGGAAACGACTGAAACCCATACTCACTCATAAATGAAGAAATTTTAGTGTTGTAGTTTTCAAAAGGCTCCTTCCCCCACCACACTCCCCAATAATGAGTATCACCTATTTTATAGGACTCTGGTATCCCCTCTTTTGCACTTGGCGAAGAGCTCCAATAGTCAGACCAATTATTATTTCTACCATAGCCATGTTCAGGATGATTTTCATATACTACTTTAGGTAAAATATGATGAAAAAGTGTATCGTAATGGTGCCATATTTTATCTGCAACTTTCTGTGTTTGGTCTTTTACAGCTATACTTTCCCAACCCCATCTTTTCCAAGCAGCTAAATTTTCATTATTTCCACACCAAAGAACTAATGAGGTATGCTTTTTTAGTCGGTTGTAATTATCTATGGCTTCTAATCGAACATTTTCTAAAAAGGCTGAATCTCCTGGATACATGGCGCAAGCAAACATGAAATCTTGCCAAACCATCAGCCCCAAAGAATCACACAGTTCGTAAAACCTGTCATCTTCATAAACTCCTCCTCCCCATACACGAACCATATTCATATTGGCATTTGCAGTGGCAATTAATAAGTTTTTATAATTGGAACTTTTTACTCTATTTAAAAAAATGTCTTGTGGAATATAATTTACCCCTTTTGCAAATGTTGGATAACCGTTGACATTAAAAAAGAAATTTGGGGACTGGGAAGAGTCTTTTTCTTCCAAATAAATTGCTTTGAACCCTAATTTTTGTTCTGAAAATCTTATATGATTATTGAGCCGTATTTCAGCTTTGAAGTCATATAAGTTTTGCTTTCCCATACCGTTGGGCCACCAAAGTTTGGGGCTATTTAAGGTGAAATGATGAATTGCATTTTGTTCTCCTTTAGTTAGTCTCACTTTTGAAGAAACAACTGCCGAGTCATTAATGGTAATTAGTAAAGTTGCATTTTTGTTTTCAACGGATGACTCAATTAAAACATCGGTTTTTATAAATGTGGGGCCATCAAATCCATAGCTTATATTGAAATCTTTAATTCTAAAATCGTCCCATGAGCACAGAGTTACTGGTCTCCATATGCCAGAAGTTACCAATCTTGGGCCCCAATCCCAGCCATAGTGATAGCCTGCCTTTCTAGTAAAAACACTAACTCTTTTCCCTCCTTCAACATTACCAACTTCTGCTTGATCATTGGCAGAAACAGGGATTGTATAATTTATAGAATTGTAAAGTTCTAATCCTATCCTAATAGGTGATTCTAAAATAATTTTTAAACTATTTTCTCCTTTGTTAAGATATGGTTTTACATCAACAATATACGTTCTGTGCATATTATTAGATTGTAATATTAAAGAGTCGTTGAGGTAGACTGAGGCATAGGTGTCCAATCCCTCAAATTTAATTTCATGATGTTGCTTTTTATACTCATTCTCTTTTAAACTAAAAGTGCTTTTATATACCCAATCTTCTTTGTCTACCCACTGTACTTTGGATTCGTTTAACCTGTAGTAGGGGTCTTTGATGATTCCATTATCCATTAAATCTGTATGGACACAACCTGGCACAGTTGCCTTATACCACTTTTTATCTCCTTTTTTTTGAAACTCCCAATTATTGTGTAATTTCTTTTCGAGAAAACCTTGAGAAAAAATAATACTCTTTAGAAAAATAAAAATTAATAAACTAAATATTGCTCTTGCCATAAATAATTCTAGTGGTAGTAAATTTACTTTATTTTCAAAATTGTAAGTAGCTATATAAATTACTACTTAATAAGAATAGTTTTGAATACGCATAAAAAGTTATAATTTAAGTAACTTTACTAACAACAAGAAAACAATAAATCACAAACCCTTTCAATGAAAATATTTAAATCCTCCATTTTATTAGTTGCAATTTTTTCTTCAGTTGTAATTATAAATAGTTGCTCCAATAAAAAAATTAATACTCCCAAAAGTCAATTTACAGAACTAATTTCTGGATATTCTGCTGGAGTATTATCTAATAACAACTCTATTACCGTAAAGTTTATGGACCCTGTTTCTTTAGACCTTAGAGAAGAATCGGTAAATAAAGAGTTGTTTTTGGTAAGCCCTTATGTAAAAGGAGTAAATAACTGGGTAGATGAAACTACATTGGAATATATTCCTAATGAATTATTAGCCTCTGGAAGCGAGTTTGATGTTACCTTTTTTGTAGATAAACTTTTTAAAAATTCCAATTTGCCAGATTTTAATTTCAGTTTTATTACTTTACAACAGGCTGTTTTTACAGAGTTTATAGGCATACAACAGGCCAATGAAAATGACTACGAAGACGTGGTTTATAATGGTGTAATTAAAACTGCAGATTACGCAGACTTGGATAAAGTTCAATCGGTTTTAAAAGCAACTCAAAATGGTAGACCGTTAGAAATAAAATGGGAAACAGCAGAAAGTGAAAATAAATTTCGTTACTGTATAAAAGGAATTAAAAGATCTGCTAAAGAAAGTACATTTCAAATTTCTTGGGATGGCAAAAATATTGGTGGTGAAAATAACGGTAATAAAACAATTACTATACCTGCTTTAGACGATTTCAAACTTATTGACTACACCATTAACAACCACCCAAATCAAGAAATAATCCTTCATTTTTCAGACCCTATTAAGAAAAATCAAAATCTAAATGGATTAATAACATTAGATAAGTTCAATGGGAAGTTTAAATTTTCAATTGAAGGAAATGACATCCATGTATATGGCAATAGTGCATTTATTGGAAACAATTTAATAACTGTTGGACAACAAATTCAAAATTCTAAAGGTAAATCACTAGAAAAAACATTTGCCAAACAAGTAGTTTTTGAAAACATAAAACCCGGTATAGAACAAGTTGGTCAAGGTGTTATTTTACCATCTACAGATGGTTTAATCTTTCCTTTTAAGGCGGTTAGCCTAAGAGCGGTTAACGTAAAAATTATAAGAATTTTTGAAAAAAATATAGCGCAGTTTTTTCAAAACAACCAATACAATGGCTACTCAGAAATTAATCGTGTAGGAAATATTGTTTTTAAAAAACCAATTGACTTGGTTAGTAAAGAACCTATTGATTATAGCAAATGGAATACCTTCTCTCTAGACCTTGCTTCTATGATTGATGTAGAAAAAGGGGCTATTTACAGAGTAGTAATTAGTTTTGATAAGAGCCAATCTTTGTATCAATGCAAGGAGGACAACGGAGATGAAAACTCCACAGAGTACAAACTAAATGACCAAGATTTAAGAACTTTTGACCAGCCTGGACAGTACTACAGCGATATTGACTACAGATATTCTTATAATTATTGGAGTGAAAAAGACAACCCTTGTAAAAATGCATATTTTCAAAATAGAAATAGAATAATAGCTACCAATGTTCTAGCATCTGACCTAGGGATAATAGCTAAAAATGCTGAAGGAAATTCATTAAACGCCTATATTACAGACTTAAAAACAACTGACCCTTTAAGCGGTGTTTCTGTAGAAATATTTGACTACCAAAACCAATTAATTGGCGTTTCAAATACCGATGAAAATGGAATGGTGGAAATCGATATTACCAAAAAGCCTTTTCTTCTTGTTGCAAAAATGGGAGAAGAGAGAGGCTACTTGAAATTAGACGATGGTAATTCTCTTTCCTTGAGCATGTTTAATGTAAGCGGTCAACGACTAAAAAAAGGTGTTAAGGGCTTTATCTATGGAGAAAGAGGAGTCTGGAGGCCTGGAGATTCACTTTTTCTATCCTTTATCTTGGAAGATAAAAATCAACTGCTGCCAGCCGATCAGCCTGTGGTTTTCGAATTATTTGGACCGGATAATAAGGTGAGAAATAAAAAAGTTCGTACCCATAGTATCAATGGGTTTTATGACTTTAGGACAGCAACAGAAAGTAGTGACAAAACTGGTAATTGGAGAGCCCAAGTAACTGTTGGAGGATCTGTCTTTAGCCAAATTGTTAAAGTGGAAACTGTAAAACCTAATAGACTTAAGATAAAAGTAGATTTTAAAGGAAAAAAAATAATTAATTACGAAGACAAAAAAGAAGGTAATATACAAGTAAATTGGCTCCATGGAGCAACTGCTAAAAACCTAAAAACAAATGTTCAAATGAGCCTAACTAGCGGCAGAACTTCATTTGAAGATTTTAGCAGTTATATTTTTGACGATCCTTCCAAAAACTTTAGTTCCAATAACCAAACCGTTTTCGATGGATTCACAAATGAAAAAGGACATGTTTCATTTAATCCTAAAATAAATGTCAATTCAAATGCTCCTGGAATGTTAAAAGCTAATTTTAATACTCGTGTATTTGAAGAAGGTGGAGACTTTAGTGTAGACAATTTCTCTATTCAATATTCTCCTTTTATTAGTTACGTTGGCGTAAAAGTTCCCGAAGGAAAAGGATGGAATGGAGCAATTTATTCCAACGAAAAAAACCTAATCCCTATTGTTACAGTTGATAAAGATGGCAATCCAATTGACAGAGATAATCTTTTGGTGGAGGTGTTTGATATTAGGTGGCGATGGTGGTGGGAAAGAAGCAATTACAACGATCTTGCAAGTTATGTTTCCAACAGAAGCCAGAATCTAATTTATAGTGGAACGGTAAGTACTAGAAATGGAAAAGCAAATTATCCTTTAGAGTTTAAAAAAAACCTGTATGGAAGAAAGTTAATCAAAATTACTGATCCTAATTCTGGACATAGTACTGGAAAAATATTCTATGTAACCTACAGCGGATGGTGGAACAGAGGCGGTGGAGACAATAGCGCTGGTGCAGAAATGTTGTCTTTTTCCTTAGACAAAAAGTCTTATGAAGTAGGAGATGAAGTAGAAGTGAAAATACCAGAATTTCAAGTTGGAAGAGCTTTAATAAGCATAGAATCTGCTTCGGGAGTTGTAAATAGTTTTTGGGCAGATAGTGAAGATTCAAAAAACGGAATCAGTTTTGAAGCAACTCCAGAAATGAGTCCAAATGTATATGTTCATATTGCAATGATTCAGCCACATAGCAGCACGGAGAATGATCTTCCAATGCGATTGTATGGAGTTGAATCTATTAAAGTTGTTAATTCTGAAACTATTCTACAGCCGGTAGTAGAAATGCCAAAAGAAATAGAACCAGAATCTGACTTTAAAATCAATGTAAGTGAAATTAAAGGAAAATCCATGACCTATACAATTGCAGTTGTGGATGAAGGTTTGTTGGACTTGACTGGATTTAAAACTCCAAAGCCATGGAATTACTTTTATGCAAAAGAAGCTCTTGGCGTAAAAACGTGGGATATGTACAAATACGTAATTAGCGCTAATAAAGGAGAAATGGCTGGTCTTTTAGCTATTGGTGGTGATGAGCAAGCAAAGGAAAAAGAAAGCTCTAAAGTAAACAGGTTCAAGCCGGTGGTAATGTATTTAGGCCCTTTTATTTTAGATGAAAATTCTGAAAATGAACACACCATACGAATGCCTAATTATGTAGGTTCAGTAAGGACAATGGTAATAGCTGGACAAGATAATAGCTACGGGGCTGCAGAAGTTACTACCCCTGTAAGAAAACCATTAATGGTTTTGGCAACCTTGCCAAGAGTAATTAGCCCTGGAGAAAGTGTCGCTCTTCCTGTGAATGTTTTCGCTATGGACCCTAGTATAAAAAATGTTAAGGTAGAAATTAAAACCAATGATCTTTTGGTAAATAATGGCGAGAAATCTAAGACTGTCGAGTTTAGTGAAGTTGGTGATCAAGTGGTGAATTTCTCTTTAATTGTTCCGGAAAAAACTGGAAAAGCAACCGCAGAAGTGACCGTTAGTTCCGGAAAACATACTGCAAAGCATAATATCGAATTATTGGTTAGAACTCCCAATCCTGAAGTGGATGAATTTCAATTAACTGCTTTAGAGAAGGGGCAGAGCTGGAGTATGGACTACTCTCCTATTGGAATATATGGAACAAATTCTGGATCTATTGAAGTTTCCTCTGTTCCTCCTTTAGATCTTGACAAAAGGTTGAAATATTTAATTAGATATCCTCATGGATGCATAGAACAAACTACATCTTCGGTCTTCCCGCAATTGTATTTGTCTCAGGTAATGGATTTAAAAGAAGAAGAACTAAATAAGTTGGAATCCAATGTTAAAGCAGGAATTAAAAGATTAAAAACTTTTCAAGTATCCAATGGTGGATTTTCTTATTGGCCTGGGGAATCTTCAGCATCTAGTTGGGGAACCAACTATGGTGGGCATTTTTTAATTGAAGCTAAAATAAAAGGGTATGCCGTCCCCGAAGGATTAATAAAAGGAATTTTAAAATACCAAAAGAAGCAAGCCAATAATTGGAAAAGAAATGGAAGTGTTTACAGGCACCCTCATGGAAAAGAATCTGATGAATTAATTCAGGCATATAGACTATACACACTTGCACTAGCTGAAAAACCAGCTTTAGGAGCAATGAATAGGATGAAAGAGATGGGAAATATCTCTAATATTGCTCTGTGGAGACTAGCTGGTGCTTATGCTCTTATTGGTAAAGAAAAAATTGCCAATGATATTATTGCAAAGCTTAATACAGATATTAAGCCCTACCAAGAAATGCGTTATTCCTATGGAAGCGGGTTGAGAGACCAAGCAATGATTCTAGAAATATTGACCCTTCAAGGAGATAAAATTACGGGTAAAAGGTTATTTGATGCAATAGCAAAACAATTAAGCTCTAATAGCTGGTATAATACCCAAACTACTGCTTACTCTTTACTAGGGCTAAGTAAGTTTATCGGAAACATCTCTCAAGATGGATTAAATTATGAGTTAGTTAACAATGGTGCTAAAATAAAAGTGTTAAGTGAAATGCCTATTCATAAAGATGATTTAGCTTTTGGTAAAGAAAACAACCAGCTTAAAATTACCAATAATGGGAGCGACATTATTTTTATAAAAGTAAAAAATACAGGAGTTCCATTAAAAGGTAACATAACTGAAGATGAAAATAATCTTTCTATGACTATAAAGTATATAAATATGAAAGGTGAAAAAATAAGTCCTTATGTTTTAGAACAAGGAACTGATTTTATGGCAGAAGTGGTAATTAAAAACACTTCTTATTTTGATCTTCACCAGCTGGCATTATCACAAATGTTCCCATCTGGTTGGGAAATAAGAAATACTAGAATGGACAATGTATCTTCATCTCATCTTAAAGACCATCCAGATTATCAGGATTTTAGAGACGACCGTGTTTACAGTTATTTCAACCTGTCTAAAGGGCAAACAAAAACATTCAGAATTATTCTTAATGCCAGCTACATGGGAGAATTTTTCTTGCCAATAACCTATTGCGAAGCTATGTATGACAATGAATATTTTTCTAGAAAAGCTGGCGGAGTAGTCAAGGTCATAAGATCTGGAGGAGAATTAACTACCGTTGGAGAATAAAATCACAAAAAAATATTCAAATAAAAAAATTAAATATCTCGGTTTTTTTATCGTTTTTATTGGGTTTGTGTTCTGGGTAATATTACCAGAAGGAGATTTGATAAAACCCTATTCGACTGTTGTCGAGGATAAAAATGGAGAATTACTTTCTGCAACCATAGCTAACGATGGACAATGGCGGTTTCCCCCCTCAGATAGTATTCCTTATAAGTTTAGAACAGCAATTAGATTATTTGAAGATGAATACTTTAATTATCATCCTGGGTTTAATCCTTTATCTCTTTTAAGAGCTTTCCGACAAAACTGGCAATCTGTAAAGGTGAAAAGTGGTGGAAGCACCATTACCATGCAGCTTATTAGAATATCCAGGAGAAAACAAAGGACCTATTGGCAGAAAGTAATAGAACTAGTTCTAGCTTTAAAAATAGAGATACAGTACTCTAAAAAAGAAATATTCTCTCTATATGCAGCCAATGCTCCATTCGGAGGAAATGTTGTTGGGTTAGAGGCTGCAAGTTGGAGATATTATGGAAGGTCTCCACACCTATTATCATGGGCTGAAGCAGCAACATTGGCTGTTTTGCCAAATGCTCCTTCTCTTATTTATCCAGGTAAAAATCAAATTAAATTATTGAAAAAAAGAAACTTTTTACTTCAAAAACTTTACTCTAAAAATTATATTAACAAGACTCAATATAATCTATCTATAGAAGAGCCTTTGCCACAAAAGCCACTAAAACTTCCTCAAAATGCAAATCATTTGTTACAGTTTTTAAGTGTTAGTGGGAACAAGGGAAAAAGAGTTGTGAGCACAGTTAAAAGAGATTTACAATTGAAAGTAAATGAAATTGGAGAACAATACTACAAGCAATATTCTCATGAACAAATAGACAACCTAGCGATTTTAGTTCTTGGTGTTAAAAATGGAGAAGTCTTAGCTTATATGGGAAACAGTAATTGTCCATCTAGCAATTGTGGGGGGAAAATAGATTTAGTTCAATCTAAAAGAAGCTCAGGCAGCACTTTAAAGCCTTTTTTATATGGCTTTTCGATTGAAGAAGGGCAGTTGTTTCCAAACACATTAATTAAAGATGTGCCAACAAAAATTGCAGAATACCAACCTGAAAATTTTAATCGTAAGTACGATGGGGCAGTTACAGCCAAATCAGCTTTATACAGGTCTTTAAATGTTCCATCAGTAAGGCTTTTACAAGATTATGGACTAGAGAAGTTTCATTCTCGCCTAAAATATTTAGGGTTTAAAAGCATAAACAAAGGTCCTGATCATTATGGACTAACCCTAATTTTAGGAGGAGCAGAATGTACACTTTGGGAGCTTTGCAATGCTTACTATCTATTGGCAAAAAAAGCAAATAACGAAGAAATAATAAATTTAAAATCGATAAGTAGCCAAGAGCAAAGTCTTATAAAATACCCTTTTCTTTCTGCAGAATCTGCATTTATAACTGCTGAAATGATAACGGAAACCAAAAGACCGCTAGAACAAGGCGCATGGAAAATATTTAGCTCTGCAAGAAAAGTGGCCTGGAAAACAGGAACTAGCTTTGGACATAGAGATGCTTGGGCAATAGGAACAACTCCTGAATATATTGTTGGTGTTTGGGTAGGTAATGCGGACGGTGAAGGAAGACCAGGGCTAACTGGTGTTAAAAAAGCTGCACCTGTAATGTTTGACGTCTTTAGACTGCTTCCAGAAACCAGCTGGTTTAAAACCCCAAATAAACTAGTTCCAATTAAAACATGTAAAAAAAGTGGCTTTTTACCAACTACTTCTTGTAAAGAAACGATTACAATTATGGCTCCTGCAATGGGAATTCATCAAAAAAGTTGTCCATTTCATAAAATAATTCAATTAGACAGCACTCAAAAATTTCGAATTAATAGCAATTGTTATCCCTTGCATAAGTCCATTGAAAAATCTTGGTTTACCCTACCTGCTTTGGAGGAATGGTACTACAAGCGTGGACACCCTGACTACAAGGTCTTACCTCCTTTTTTTAATGGATGTGAAGAAAGTAACGAAAAAATTATTGACTTTATATATCCTAAAGGAAATACTTCAGTTTTAATACCAAAAGACTTAGGGGGTAAAAAAGGACGTGCTGTTTTTCATGCAGTTCACAAAAATGAAACTGCCACTTTGTATTGGTTTTTGGATGATATTTTCGTTGGAATAACCAATAGAAATCATAAAATTGAAATTTCTCCTAAATATGGTGGAAACAGAAAAATAATAGTAGTGGACAACAATGGAAATAGGGTTGAAAAAAGTATATTTTTTATAGAAAAATAAAATCTCTTTCTTCTTGATTTTAAAATATTTCTAAACGCTCATATATAGCTCTAAAATAATTGTAATTTCATTTAAAATTTTAAATTCATTTCTGTTTATGAAATATTTTGTTTCATTTTTAATCCTATTACAATCCTCCTTTTATTTCTCTCAGATTATTCTCCCTAATAGGTCTACTAAAAAAGAACTAAGTGAAGAGGCTGTCGCTAATTATAAAAATAATTTCAATAAACGGTCATCTAGCGTAATTACCACTCAGCCAATTGGAAATTTAAGAACAATGGCAGAATGGGAAGAAGTTCAAGCAATATGTATTACCTGGACGGGGTATAAAAGTATTTTAGCCAAAATTGTTGAAGAAGTTCAATCAGAGTGTGAAGTTATTATCTTATGTAATAATGTAAATTCTGCTCAAAATGAATTAACTAACTACGGTGTTTCATTGACTAATGTAAACTTTATTGCCACCAATTATAATTCTATTTGGATGAGAGACTATGGTGGCAATACAGTTTATAAAGACTATGTAGACTCTCTAATATTAGTGGACTGGATTTACAATAGAAATAGAACTTTTGACAATAATTCTCCTGGTGTGATTGGTAACATAAAAGGAATTCCCGTATATGAGATGTCTCAACCAGGAACAGATTTGGTACACACAGGAGGAAATTTCATGGCAGATGGATTTGGAACTGGGTTCTCCTCAGAGCTAGTAGATGATGAGAATAGCAGTTCTGGGAATTTCAACTTAACTAATAAAACACCGGCCGAAATAGACCAATTAATGGATGACTGGATGGGCATTGAT
>JAYNHP010000006.1:0-66758 GCA_038108155.1 Flavobacteriales bacterium
ACCACCAGACTATGCGGGTTTTCGTTTCCCGAACCACCAAGATAAGTACTGTATTTTAGTGAATCTCCATTTGGAGAAAACTTACTAATACAAATATCCGTTCCATTATTATTAGTTCCTATTCCTCCATTGAAGAAAATATCGTAAGCTCCTAGCGAAAATGGATATCCGTTCCCAAAAGATATACTTCCCGCATAAAGATGTCCTAAATCATCATAGGTAGCTGTTTCTCCCCAATTATTGGTAGAAGATCCTGAATATGTAGAGAAGATTAAAATAGGATCAATAATTAGTTGGTAATTCTTATTATAACGATCCAAAATTTTGAAGGTTAGTTCATTACCTTCTAAGTGAAAAGCACATTTTATAATCTTTTTTACCCCGTTAATAATTTGATAACTTAATGGAGCTTGTTCTATTATATTTCCAACAGATGTTTCAAGAATAAGATGACCGGATTTAATATAAATATCATCTAAGCCTTGGTAACGAATTTTAATTGAATTGGGGGTTCCACCTGGGTGAACAATAAAATCATATTTTAATTTACCACCATAAGAGTAATAACTTAAATCAACTTTGTCATATATATTTTGATATTTTAATTTGTTGTAAATAGGAATATTGGACTTCCATTTGGAAGAATCAGATCCAATGAAGTAATTGTAATAGGCAGCAATTTTTTCATTTCCAATAATTTTTAAATTTTCATTACACCCAATAAAATTGCTTTCATAGACATGTCCCAAAACATTTTTAAAGCTAGAATCCCCATGCCTAATTGCATTTATTTTACCTCTTTCAAAAAGGTCAAACTTTACTTTATTTTTTTCAAAATATATATTTCCTGCCCTATGCTCAAGTTTAAAAACAATATTTTTTTTAAACTGTCCATAGTTTGAAATAAACCTTGGTTTTTCATTTCCATAGGTTGTTATTAGCATAAAAAAACAACCTCCAAATAGAATTAATTTACATAAGACACTATTTTTAAAAAGTTTTTTCAAATTAAACAACTGATTATATTTATCTTTCCAAATATAAGTTAGAATAAATGAAAAATTGTACTCTTCTAAAGTTAAAACAAACTAATGAGTGACCCAATAAAACACGAGTGTGGTATTGCTCTTTTAAGATTAAAAAAGCCATTACAATTTTATTTAGACAAATATGGTACAGCACTTTATGGTTTAAATAAAATGTACCTATTGATGGAAAAGCAGCATAATAGAGGACAAGATGGTGCTGGACTTGCGAACATAAAATTTGATGTAGATCCAGGAACAAGATACATTAGTCGATATAGAAGTGTTAAGAGCCAACCTATTAAAGATATTTTTTCTTATATAAATAAAAGGTTTGAGGTTCTTCATAAAAATGAGCCTAAAAAATTAATTGATGTTGATTATCTAAAGTCTCACGAAGCATTTACAGGAGAACTTTTTTTAGGACATTTAAGGTATGGTACCTTTGGAGGAAATAAGGTAGAGAACTGCCATCCTTTTTTAAGACAAAATAACTGGATGACTAGAAATTTGGTAGTTGCTGGAAATTTCAATCTTACTAATGTTGAAGAACTCTTTGATATTTTGGTGAATATAGGCCAGCATCCAAAAGCCGTTTCCGATGCAGTTACAATCATTGAAAAAATCGGACATTTTCTAGACCAAGAAAATACTAAACTCTTTAGAGAATACATAAATCAGGAAATAGATAATAAAGAAATATCGAGCTTAATTGCAGAGAACTTAAACATTAAAAATATTTTGAAAAACGCTTCTTCAGATTGGGATGGAGGATATACCATGGCAGGTTTGTTTGGACATGGTGATGCTTTTGTAATACGTGACCCAAACGGAATAAGACCAGCTTTTTGGTATGAAGATGACGAAGTATTTGTAGTAACCTCTGAAAGACCTGTGATTCAAACAGCTTTTAATGTTAAATGGGAAGAAATAAATGAGTTGAAACCTGGTAATGCATTGATCATTAAGAAAAATAATGTAAATAAAGAAGTTGAAATAAATTCACCAAAAGAAATAAAAAAATGTTCGTTTGAAAGAATATATTTTTCCAGAGGAACTGATAAAGATATATACAAAGAGCGACTAAAGTTAGGCAGTCTTGTTGTAGATCAAATTTTAAATTCTATTGATAATGATTTAGTAAATGCTGTATTTTCTTTCATTCCAAATACTGCTGAAATGTCTTATTATGGGATGATTAAAGAGTTAGAAAACCGCTTATCTACTATGAAGAATCAGCAGATAAAATCTCTAGATCCAAACTCTGAGCATTATGATGAAAAACTCCAGAAGATTTTATCATTTAGAACTAGAGCTGAAAAAATAATGGTTAAAGATGCCAAACTAAGAACGTTTATAACTCAAGATGATTCTAGAGATGAAATGGTAGCCCATGTTTACGATATTACTTACGGATCTTTAAGAAGAAATAAAGATACAGTAGTAATTATTGATGATTCTATAGTACGTGGAACAACTTTAAAACAAAGTGTTATTAGAATATTAGACAGATTGGAACCTAAAAAAATTGTCATTGTTTCTTCAGCTCCTCAAATAAGATATCCAGATTGTTATGGTATTGACATGGCTAAAATTGGAGATTTTATTGCATTTCAGGCTGCAATTGCTTTGTTGAAAGATAAAGGAATGGAAAATGTGATTGATCAGGTATATCAAAAGTGTAAGAAATCTGAAATTGATAATACTTCAAAAGACCAAAATCACGTACAACTCATATATAAACCTTTTTCAGATCAAGAGATTTCTGATAAAATATCTGTTTTGTTAAAACATGAAAATATTAATGCTGAAGTAAAAATAATTTTTCAAACGGTAGAAAATTTACATATAGCCTGCCCAGATCATACAGGAGATTGGTATTTTACAGGAAATTACCCAACTCCAGGTGGAAATAAGGTTGTAAATAGGTCATTTATAAATTATATTGAGGGAATAAACAAGAGAGCTTATTAATAATATTGGAAATATGAGTAATTCTAAGGATGTACGCGGATGGTATAATAATTTTTCTAAAAATCAGACAGAGACAGGTGTAAACATTCGTCATTATAAAATAATGAATGAGTTGATTAAAAGTGGTTTGAGGAAAGATAGTATTGTCTTAGAAGTTGGATGTGGGGTAGGAACGTTAACCGTTTTATTAAACAAGTTTTTATCAAAAGGCAAACTAGTTGCAACAGATATTAGTGATGAATCCATAGAAAAAGCCAAGAAAAGAATTCCAAATTCTAATAAAATTGACTTTTTTGTTACGGACATGAAAGACTTCTCTTACTCAAAAAAGTTTGACTTCATTGTCTTGCCCGATGTTTTAGAACACATTCCAATTGATCAACATAAAGAACTTTTCAGTTGTTTTGAAGAAAATATGCACGAAAAATCTATGATTTTTATTCATGTTCCACATCCAAGAATGATTGAAAACGTAAGAAAACTAAACCCTGAAAAGCTTCAAATCATTGACCAGTCTATTGAGGCAGACAGACTATTATCGGATGCATGTGCCAACCATTTAACTCTTGTTAGTTACGAGCCATATGCGCTTTTTCAAGATAAAAATGATTATGTGGTTATTAAGTTCATTAAAAATAACTTTGTAAATTATAATCCAATAAGTAAATCCTCCATAATTTTTAAAAAGACAATAGAGAGGATTAAATTTATGTTTTCCTAAAATCAAAAATGAGAAAGGATGTAGTATTATATATATCACCATCTGATTCTGAATTCGTTAAAAAAGACATTGTTTTTTTAAATAATCATTTCAAAGTAATCCATTACTTGAAGAACTGGGGGAATAAGAAAAATGTTATATATCTATTCTTAAAACAGTTTGTATTTTTAGCCAAAACCATCAGGAATTCAGATTGTATTTTCATCATGTTTGGTGGATATTGGTCTTTTATTCCTTCTCTTTTTGGTAAAATATTTAATAAGCCAGTATATATAATTTTAGGAGGAACCGATTGTGTTTCTTTTCCATCTATCAATTACGGAAGTTTAAGAAAAAAATTACTCAAACAATTTATTAATTGGTCTTATAAAATGGCAACTAGATTATTACCAGTTGACGAATCTCTAGTATTTTCGGAAAACACATATTATGAAAATAGAGTTTTTAATAACCAGGGATTTAAATTTTTTTTCCCAAACTTAAAAACACCTTATACCGTTATACATAACGGATTTAATCCAACGTTTTTTAATAAAAATTTAAATAAGAAAATACCAAATAGTTTTATTTCTGTTGCTTTGACAGATGACTTTAGAAGATTTCAGTTAAAGGGAATTGATAAAATATTTTATTTAGCAAATGAATTTCAAGAATGTACTTTCACTGTAGTAGGGTTAAAAGATCAGTTTAAAAATAAATTAAAAAGTATCCCCAAAAATATCGAAATTTTAAGTTTTCTATCACAAGAAGATTTGTTGATTTATTTAAATAAGAGTGAGTTTTATCTTCAGTTATCTATTTCAGAAGGGTTTCCAAACGCATTATGTGAGGCAATGTTATGCGGATGTATTCCTATTGGATCAAAAGTAGGTGCAATGCCCAATATTATTGATTCAACCGGATTTTTAATGGGGAGTTCTAATAATAATTATATTAAAAAAGAGTTTAAAAGGATACTTGATCTTGATAACTCTAAGCGTAAAGATTTAGCTCAAAGCGCAAGGGAACGAGTAGAGAATGAATTTCATATTGAAAAAAGACAAAATAAATTTTTAGATTTAATTAAATAAAAACATTGGGAGTAATACAAAAACAAGGTCTACTAAATACTGTTATTACTTATTCTGGAGTAGTAATTGGCTTTGTTAGTTTGCTGTTTATACAGCCTCAATTATTAACAAGTTCTGAATTAGGTTTAATTAGAATATTACTGGCTTTTGCAACCATTGTTGCAACTGTAATGCCCTTAGGTGTTGGAAATATTAATACCAAATTTTTCCCTCATTTTAGAAATAAAGAAAAAAAGCATTTTGGATATTTTGGCTTAATGCTTTTGTTCTTAATAGTTGGATTTTTAATTTGTGCTTCTTTAATATTGGTCTTTAAAGGCAAAATTATTGAGATTTATTCTGAGCAATCTCCACTATTTGTTAATTATTTTTATTTGACGATTCCTTTTGCTCTGATTATAGCATTTGTAGCTGTTTTAAACACCTATGTTTCCTCACTTTATAAAACGGTTGCAGTAACATTTTGGGATTCCATAATGAATAAAATACTATTTGTAGTAGTGATTGTTCTTTATTATTTTGGGTTTCTTAGTTTCGATTTATTTGTTTTTTCGTTTGTTGGTTTATACGCTCTTCAAGTCTTATTTCTTTTAATATATGCTGTAGTTAGCGATTCAGTTTCCTTGAAAATTAATTTTTCTAAGGTGAAATCAGTAGGACTTAAACCTATGGTTAAATATGGACTTCTATTGTCTTTAGCCTCTATTTCATCATCGGGGTTGAAGTTTATAGATACTGTAATGATTGGAGCATTTCTCGAGCTAGATTTTGTAGGAATTTTTACTGTCACTTCTTTTATTGCCTTAATTATAGACATACCATTAGTTTCTCTTGAAAAGATTTCAAATGTTCAAATCGCCAAGTTTTGGGTAGAAAATAATCTCGAAGGAATTAAAAGTATTTATAAAAAATCTGTTAAGTATTTAATGCTTATAGGTGGTCTTTTATTAATCGGGATTTTATTAAATATTGAAGATATGCTATCCTTTCTGCCCCAAGAATATGCCAATGCAAAAAATGTAACTGTTATAGCTTCTATAGGTGCATTTATTAATATTTCAACAGGGCTTAATAATGCTGTTTTATTTAATTCAAATAAATATGTTTATGGCACTTATCTTCTGTTACTACTCCTAGTTTTGGCCATCATTAATAACCTAATATTTATTCCACTGTGGGGAATTGAAGGCGCAGCTTTCGCATCTGCATTTTCAGTTGTGATTTACAATATGATAAAATTTCTAATCATTAAAATAAAGTTTAAAATGCAACCTTATGATTTAAATGCTTTAAAGATTCTATTAATTATTTCTTTAACTTTTATAATTGGGTATGTATTGCCGTCCTTTGATTTCACTATTTTTTCAATGATTTTCAGGTCTGTTATTGTCTCGATTATGTATGTCTTTCTAGTATACCTATTTAGAATTGTTCCGGAGTTTGATAAATATTTTAAACTTAAGTTTTAATATCCCAAAATAAAATATAAAATTAGGATTTAAATATTGGCACATTTGAACATGCTTCTCCAAACATCAAAGACTTGACATTTCCTATTAGTTTGTTACTTAATTGTACATAGCTATTTTCTGGAATATATGTATCGGTACATCCTTTAAGTAGAACTCTTTTATTTTCTAATGGCTTTACATCAAAATTTTTAATATTTAAATGAAAAATCTTTTTTTCAAGCTCTTTTTCATTTCCATAAATTATACTTGAAGCATAAGGATTTAGATATTTTGTTAAAAGCATATAGGCCCAAACTGGAATTATTGTATCAGTAGAACAATGTAAAGCAACAAATGCATCTTTATATTGCTCCCAATTCTCATCTTTTAAATGCTCTCTAAATTTTTTTTCTTTTAGAACCATGCCTTCATACAGCCAGTTCTTTATGTCTATAATTTTTCTGTTCTGAGACCCTTTGAATGTCTTCATATCCAAAGTTATTAGACCACTTTTTGCAACTTTATTTACTATCTCGCTCAATTTATTTTATAATGTCTAAAACCTACTTTATTTTCTTGATCATCAATTCTCTCTAAGACAATATTTTTATTTTTGGATATTGGTTTTTTTAAACTTCCATTATGAAGTTCCTCATAAGTCTCAAAGTCAATTAACTTTCTTTGCTCTAGTTTTTTGAAAACCTCTAATCCGCTTATTTTCGATTGCCAATCTTTAGCTATTTTTCCTTCAAAAATCTTAGACTTAGAGCCACTTCCATAACTTAAAAAACCAACATTGTTTTCTGAAATATTTTTGTCTTTTTCATAGCTTGAGTAGAGCAAGCTGATTAATGACATAAAGATAGATGCGGTGTACATATTTCCAATATACCCACTTGCAATTTCTCCATCTTCAATCTTGCTTTCTACAAAATTTTTGTAGAGAATTGACTTTGAAGCTGCCTTTCTCCAATCTTTATAATCCATACTTTTTGAGTTTCCTATCTCTTCCTCTAGATCTGACATTAAACCATATTTATCTAACCAGTTAAGCCATATATCTAGCATTATTCTTCTTCCTTGAAAAGCATAAGGCAGATGAAAAATTAAATGGTCCCAGTCCTTTAGAAAGTCTATCTTTTTTTGTGATTCAAAATGCTCCAATCCTTCATTGATTCTATCTTGATAACATTTATTGGAATACTGACCATCAAATACCGGCTCCTCAAAATAAAAATCAAGAATTTCTTTATCACTGTTAGTTAATTTTTGTACGGTGGTATTTTTGTCCTTTAGAAATGAATTGTCTATTTTCCTTCTTGGTTTAAAAAAATCTCCAACATGCTCCGTACTAATACCAACTGTATTTTTAAAAGAAATGATACTAGGATTGGAACTTAACAACATAGCAACAGCACCAGCTCCTTGAGTGTATTCACCTGTAGAGGCTAGTTCGTATTTTGCAATATCTGAGGCAATTACAATCGCTTTTTTCTCTGGATTAATTCTTATCCAATCTAAACAGTTTTCAAGTGCATCAATTCCGCCAATACAAGCAAATGTCAAATCAACAACATCACAGTTTTTAAAACATCTAGCCCCATGAGTTTCTGAAAGAATTTTTTCAACTGTTCCAACAGCATATGTAGCTGTTGGTTTTGCTGCATCTACTGCACTTTCAGTTCCAAGATATATTCTTCCTATTGTTGAAGGATCTATTTTATTATTTACGATAAGATTTAACAGTGCATTTGCAGCCATAGAGGCAGTATCTTCATTTACATCTGCGAGTGCCATATATTTTAATCCCAATCCTTTTTCAAGTTTTGCAGGGATAATATCTCTTTTTTCTGCCAAACTAACTATTGGTAAGGCTATGTTTGGTAAATAATAATCTATTGCATCAATTCCAAATTCCATTTCTTTTTTTTATATCATTCCTAAATCAAGCTTTGCCTCTTCACTCATCATGTCCTTATCCCATGGAGGGTCGAATACAATGTTAACTTTTGAAGTTTCGACTCCATGAACTTCTCCAACTTTATCTTCAACCTCTTTTGGGAGGGACTCTGCAACAGGGCAATTTGGAGAAGTTAAAGTCATAATAATTTCAGTATTAAATTCATCGTCAATTTTAATTTCATAAATCAAACCCAATTCGTAAATATCCACAGGAATTTCTGGATCAAATATCGCTTTTAGAACATTTATAATTTTGTCCTCAATTTTTTTTTTGACACTTTTAGAATCTTTTACATCACTCATTTAAATTATTTTTTATCATTAATGAATATGCATAAGCCTTCATCTGTTTTACCATTTCTAACAACCCGTTAGCTCTTGTAGGAGACAAATGATTAGTTAGACCAATTTCATTTATAAAATTTAGTTCTGCATCCAAAATATTTTTTGGAGTTTGGTTATTTAATACTCTTATTAAAAGAGCAATTATTCCCTTTGTTATTATTGCCTCGCTATCTGCATAAAATGAAATCAAATCTTTTTCGAATTCAGCATGTAACCATACTTTTGATTGACACCCTTTGATAATATTTTCATCAGTTTTTAGGGTAGAGGATATCAGAGGAAGATCTTTCCCAAGTTCAATTAGATATTCATATTTTTCCATCCAATTGTCAAACATTTCAAACTCACTAATAATTTCTTTTTCAAGATCTATAACCTGCATGAACTATTTTTATAATAAATATAATTTAAACTCTTTATTACTTAGCTCAATAAACGCATTATTTAAATAATTGTTGAATGATTTCTTGAAGCTTACCCACTTTAATTAATAGATAATCTTTAGATTCTACTTGATTAACCTTAGAATATTTACTTAAATAAATTTTTTTAATTCCCATTTTTGTAACCTCTTTAATTCGTTGTTCTATCCTACTAACTGGTCTTATTTCTCCGCTGAGGCCTACTTCACCAATAAAACAAATTTTATGATCAATATAAAAGTCAAAAAACGAAGATAATATAGCACAAACCATAGATAAATCAATTGCAGGATCTTGAATTTTTAATCCACCAGTAATATTTAAAAAAACATCTTTTTGGCTTAGTTTCATCCCCCCTCTTTTTTCAATCACTGCCAATAACATATTCAGTCTTTTAATGTCAATTCCATTAGCTGATCTTTGTGGATTTCCGTAAGTAGCAGCTGAGGTTAAGGCTTGAGACTCTATCATTATTGGTCTTACTCCTTCCAAACTACAACCCAAAGCAATACCACTTAGCTTTTCTTGGTTGGTTGAAATAAGCATTTTACTTGGAGAATTTACTTCTTGGAGTCCACTTTCATTCATTTCATAAATTCCAAGTTCATTTGTACTCCCAAATCTGTTTTTGATACTTCTAACCAAACGATACAAGTGGTTTTTATCTCCTTCAAATTGAAGTACAGTATCTACCATATGTTCCAATACTTTAGGACCAGCAATTGCTCCATCTTTAGTAATATGCCCAATAATTATTATTGGAATTAGCTTCTCTTTTGCATATTTAATTAAAATTTCAGCACTGTGTTTGATTTGAGAAACACTGCCTGGAATGGCATCTATTTCTTGTGTATGAATGGTTTGTATAGAATCAACAATAATTAATTTAGGCAAAACTTCTTCACAGGTTTTAAGGATGGTATTGACTTCAGTCTCATTATAAATGTAGCAACTGTCGTTATTGAACTTTAATCTATTGGCTCTTAATTTTATTTGTTCATTGCTTTCTTCTCCTGAGATATATAATACTTTCTCTTTTAGTTTCAAGGCAATTTTTAAAGTCAATGTCGATTTGCCAATTCCAGGTTCACCTCCTAATAGGATAACAGAACCTTTTACCAATCCATTACCAATTACTCTATTAAATTCTAAATCATTTACAGGAATTCTCTCCGCTTTATCACCAGAAATTTCACTTATTCGCTGAGGAGTTTTAATAGTTCTTAAAATAGAACTTTTGGAAGACTTTGAAACTATTCTCTCAGAAACTGTATTCCATTCTCCACATTCTCCACATTTACCAGTCCACTTACTTGTTTCGTGAAAGCAGCTTATGCATTGAAATATTTTTTTAGATTTTACCATAAGCAATAATAATAAGTCACAACATACAATTAGTACGTTGTGTTTTTAGAAATAGGATTTAAATAAGTTTTAATAGTAATAAAGATGCCAATCAAACCCCAAATTGGAATTGCAGCTTTATCTGTATCTAAATAGTTATTTAAAACCCCGTGAGTAAAATAAGTTGTAAGAGATAAGATCATGAAAAGTGTTAAAATTTTATAAAACTCATTTTCACATCTTACATAATATATACCTGAGTAAATAAATACAAGCCCTATTAGTAAAACATTGATTAAAAATCCAAAAAAGCCTTGTTCTGCTAAAGGACTTAGATATTCACTATGTGCATTTCCACCATCTCCAAAATTAGTGCTGATTATTGTCAAATCTTTAGACTTTTGAAATGGTGCATACACAAAAGCATAAGTTCCAGGCCCCCATCCAAAAAAAGGTCTTTTTATAAATAATTCAATTGCACAGTTCCATCTGTTTAAACGTTCTAAATTTGATGCATCTGAGGAAATATTAGACATGGATTCTACTCTTTCTGAAAAATTTTCTGTGGTGTGTTCAGCATCATTTTTTTGAACCAAGTAAGAAATTTCTGTAAAATTATAAACTATAAATATGGAAGGAATAATTATGATAGCAATTAGCCATTTTAATTTTATTTTGAAGTAGTAAAGAACAAATACTCCAATCGCTAAAACTATACTTAGCCATGCAGCTCTTGTATAACTAAAGTATAGACCAATTAGAAGAATTACTAAAAATATAATTAATAAAATTCTGAAATAATTTTTTTTAGACTCATATATCAACCAAAGATTAATTGGAATAATTAGTGCTAAAATTGCACCATATGATGTATGGTCTTTAAAAAATGGCCACATTACCCAATGACCTGCTTCTTCACTAAAACTGTTCATCATGTGATTGACCAATGTATAGCAGGTAACCATTACCATCGCAAAAAGATATACGAAGAAAAATTGTTTGATCTGTTTTTTTCCTTTTTTGAAAAAGTGAATTCCATAAAGAAGAATGGGAATAATAAACCAACTTCTAGAAATTAAAAACTTAAAGGAAACCATAGGGATTTCACTGACTATAGAGGTTATAAAAATCCATAGAACTTGTATAAAAACTAATATTATTATAGGGTTTTTATAATGTAGAAGCTCTTTTTGATTTTTTTTTTCATAAATCGCTTTGAACAGAAATATTACAGTAAATACAAGTAACATTGGTTCTGTTGGGAAATAAAATCCTATCCCAAGCAAGTCTAAATTTTCAAAATTAAAAGAAAGTGGGGTGCTAAAAACTATGGTGAGAAAAATTAAATCCAATCTAAAAACAAATAGATAGCCAAGTAATATTACTATAGGAAGCGCAAGTAGATAGAAAATATCAAAGTAAATTAAAATGGAGTTTAGTATGATGAATAATATCATCAAAAAGTAAGAAATTCTTCGGCTAAGAAATCCTTTAAACATTAATCCTTTAAAAGTTCTATTTGATTCTTGACTAGTATTCCTACAATTGCTAGTAAAACAGCCGAGAATGTTGATAAGACTACAATTAGCCATCTAATTGGATAGGCCTTTTTTTCTGCGGGATAGGCTTTCTCAACAATGAATTTATGGGACAAATAGCTGGTTGCATCACTTTCTGCCTGCTCGTAAGAAGCTTCCATTGTTGCAAGTCTTTCAGACAGGAACTCAACTTTAACTTGGAAAGATTTAAGTAAAGACCCGTATTTTTCAGTCATATTCATTTTAGTTTTGAATGATTTTTTCATTTCTAAATCTTTAGAATTTACATAGCCTTCAGTTAGCGCTCTGTAAGCATCATTTGTTACAACTCCTAGGGAAGATAGTTTCGACATAGTATCTCTAAGGTTCTGCATTTGAGCAATTATTTTATCAAGTTTTTCTTTTTTAATTTTAAAATCTGTCAAAGCTCTTTCATGAATCATTGCATTTTTTGTATTGTCAAATAACGATGCAATTTCGTTGGCAATTAACGCAGCTGTATCAGGGCTCTTATCTAAAACAGTAATTAATACAGCTCCATTGTTATTTCTTTTGAAATTTATATTTTCTAAATAAGTTTTGGTTAAATCTGTATTGATATATTTAGATTCTAAATCAATTTCATAATGCTTAAGAAGATTAAATTTGTCAATAATTTTGCTTCTTATACTGCTAGATTCTAAAATTTGAAGCATTTGTTCTGCCTCTTCGTTCTCACCAAATTTAGAAACACTTTGGTCCTCTGTAATTACTTCATTGAATGTCACTGAGCTTGTCTTTGCTGGATAGAGTGTTACAGTAGATTCAAATTTCTCATCCATCAAAAGAGAGACTATGCTGGAGGCCACTAACGCAACAATTCCAACAGTTATTAATGGATTTTTATTTTTCCATAAAAAAGAAATTAAGTCGTAAGATTGATTTTCGGATGAATTCATTTTTCAATTTTAGTTTTACAAATGTAAGTTATAGCATGAATCTCTACAAATTAAGAGAATTTATCGTGTTTTAAAAGGCTGTAAAACTGATCCCAATTGATAACTTTCAAAAATAAACCAATAAAACCACCACCAATTACATTCAATATTATTTTTTCTAACCAATTAATACTTAGATAGTTTTCTACAGTATAGACCATAGACATAAACAGTATAGTGAATGAAAAAAGCCGAATTATTGGAAGTAAATTATATTTAAAATTAAATATTCGATAGCATAAAACTACTTGAAAAATAAGAATGAAAAATTGGGTAAAAGCACTAGCAAAAGCTGCTCCAGAAGAACCTTTGTCTGGAATAAGTAATAAGTTTAGCGAAATGTTTATTAATATCCCAAAAACGGCCAAAATGTTTAGTTGTTTCATACTTCCTTTTGCGGTTAATAAAGTCCCAAATATATAGTTACATGAAACAGCTATAAACGAAATCATTAACCATCCAAAAGTTTCACTAGAGTGAATCAATGAACTACCATTGATTTCATATCTCCAATTAAGAATTTCCATTTTATAGGTCCATACAGTAACACAAATTACCAAAGCAAAAAAATAAATAAGCTTGAATGACAACCATGAAACAGGAAGAACACTTTGCTTTTCTTTGATAAGTTTAGAAAATATTGGAAGTAATAGACCAGCAAATAGGTATCCAAGCATGTTAAAAGCCATGAAAAATCTATAACCATGAGCATAATTTGCTGCTTCAATATTCCCTCTCATTCTCTCTACCATTACCACATCAGAATAATAGTATACGGACATTAAAAATATCAAAAGAGCATAAGGCATACTTTTTTTAATAATCATTTTAAAAAATAGTTGGTCCCACTTTAGCCTTGGTAATTGGGTATGTTTTATTAAAAATGAAAAACCTAAAAGAACAGTAATTAAATACGCAACAGTTTGAGATAGGATGAAGAAGTCAATTGTTACAATTGTATTATTAGCAATGCTGTATAGAAAATAACCACAGAAAAATATTAAAATCAATCTATCGGTAATAGATAAAATACTGTCTTTTTTAAATAAAAGAAGTGCAGATAAATTAGATCTTATAAATAGAATTAAAGCCACTAAAACTTGATTAAATCCTATTATGAATAACCATTTTAATTCTTTGGTTGAGAGTTCGAAAATTAATCCCATCGTTAAGAGAATACTGAGGTAAAATGCGCTTAGGACTAATTTTAGAGAAAAAATTCTTGAGAAATGTTTTTGAAGTAATTGATTGTTTTGGGCTATGTTTCTAGTATTGAAGTTATTAACTCCCATATCTAGAATGATATTAAAAATAAAAGACAGGCTCAATAAAGAAAAATAAGTTCCGTAAGAACCTGGACTATTTTGCTCTGTAATTTTTAATATTTCAGCATCAATTCCAATAATATAGAAAGGTTTAATAACTATATTTAGAAGAAGAACTAGTATTAAATTAGAAAGAAATTTTTTTTTCATTAATCCTTTTGGTAAACTCTAACTACTCTGTTTGAAATAGAACTTATAATCTCATAGGGAATTGTATTTGCAGCATTTGCCATATTAAAAATGGAATGGTTATTTCCAAATATTTCCACTCTATCATTAATATTTAAATTAGAATTAGAAATATCTATAAATAGCATATCCATACAAATATTTCCAATAGTTGGATAAATAGCATTATTAATAAAAACTCTTCCTTTGCCATTACCTAAAGATCTAGAAAATCCATCTGCATATCCTATTGGAATAATTGCAACTTTTATTTCTCTATCTGATTGATTGTTTATACCGTAACCAATGTAATCCCCTTTTTTTACTGTCCTTATTTTTGATATTCTAGAAACTAAAGATGCTACATTAGAAAGCTTTTTACTTTTAGAAACACCATATAAACCTATACCTAGTCTGACCATTTGAAGACTTTGATTTGGATAATTTTCAATTCCTGCAGTATTTAGAATATGTTTAATTGTTTTAATTCCTAACAAAGATTCAATTTCTAAAGACATACTATTGAATAAATCAAATTGTTTTTCAGTTAGTTTTTTGCCTTTTTTTTGATCACTCGCAGCTAAGTGACTAAAAATACCTTCTACTTTAATTTCAGGTTGGCTTATTAAGAAGCTACATAATTTTTTAATATCTACAGAATCAAATCCCATCCTATTCATTCCTGTATTTAACTTTATGTGTATTGGATAATTTTTTATACCCATTAAGATAAGTTTCTTAGTGAATTCGTCCAATTGACCTAAATCGTAAATGGAAGGTGTTAATCTATTTTCTATTAAATTATCCATCGATTTTTGTTCTACATTCATTACAAGAATTGGAGACTTTATGCCATTTTCTCTTAGTTCTACACCCTCATCTGTATAGGCTACTCCTATGTAGTCAATATGATTTTGTTCTAATATTTTCGCAGATTCGATTAAACCTGTTCCATAACCAGCTGCTTTAATCATAACAAGAATTTTTGTTTTTGGAGCAAGTAAACTTCTGTAATAATTTAAGTTTTTAATTAGGCTAGAAAGATTTATTTCTAAAACAGTATTGTGTTTTTTCTGTTCTAATTTCAAGTAAATCTTTTGAAAATCGGCAACTTTTTTTCCCTTAATTAAAATATAGTGATCTTTGAAAATAATGTTACTGAAGTGTTTTAAAAATTCAGATTCGTTGCTAAAAATTAAATATTTATCAGGAAAAAATTTAGTGTTTTTATAGAGTTCTTTCCCAATCCCAATAAACTGAGTTATTTCGTAGCTTTCTATTAATTTAGAAAGGTCCTTATAATTAGGAGTTTTTTCATTCAAATCGGAAAGAATTAAAATGGTACTTGATGTCCCGCATTCAGATTTTAAGGTTTCAAGAGAAATTTTAAGAGACTGAAAACTGTTCTGGTAGGAATCATTTATAATGACTGAATTATTAATTCCTGATTTTTTTTCAAATCTTAAAGCAATTTCTGGGAGATGTGGACTTAAGGTTTTTATGTCCTTTAAATCGTATTTTATCTGATTTAAAAATCCTAGACAACAAATAAAATTTTTGGCAGAGTTCTCATCTTTTTGTTGAATGAAGAACACTTCTTTTTTATTGTTGTATTCACACTTTATTTCTTGTCCTTTTTCAACAATATTTCTTTTGAAATTAAATTTGTTATTTTTAAAATAAGTGTGAATTGTTCCTTTTAAAATCTTTTCTTTTTCAGTTCGTAGTTCATCGATTGAATTAAAGTTCTCAATATGTTCTTCCCCAATATTAGACAATATCACGTGAGATGGTTCAATCATTTGCTTCATTAAATCCATCTCACCAGGCATTGAAATTCCTGTTTCAATGATAGCTAATTCGTGATACTTGGTTAAAGAAAGCAAGGTTAGAGCTGCTCCAAATTGTGAGTTGTAACTTTTTGGACTTCTCAGAATATTTATTTTTTCTTGCGCAATAAAATTTATCCACTCTTTTATAACTGTTTTTCCATAACTTCCAGTTATTGAAAGTACTGGAATTTTAAAAGTTTTTCTGTGGAAGTTTGCCCATTTTTGAAGTGCTATTAACGTATTTTCTACCACCAAGTAGCCCGCATCATTCTTTATTTTTAAAGGAGTTTTGTGAGTTATAAATTGCTTTATCCCATTTTCATAAACTTGGTCAATGTAGTTATGCCCATCGTTAAAATTTGTTTTAAATGCCAAAAAAACATGTTCATTGTCTTGAACAAATCTTCTACTATCGTAATGAACATTACTAATGGGTGAATCAATATTTCCTATGCATTTTCCCCCAGTTATTTTAGAAATATCTCGAAGAGTATATGAGTTGTTTATTTGCAATTTTTTGACCTAATAGTTTGTGAACGAATAAATTAAACAAAATGTTATGTTGATAACATTCAAATAAAGACATTCTCACATTATGTAAAAATATTGAATTTTGCATTGAAATCTTAATATTATGGAAGAGTTTAATTTTAAATCCTTAGAAAGCTTAGCAAGTGAGCTGAAAGAAGGAGTCTTTAAAATAAATAGTGGAGCTCTTAGCTCAGAAGATATTCTTTCTCTTTTGGATTCATCTAGACAGTTACATGAAAGGCTTGCGATATTGCAGTATCTTCTAGAAAAAGAACCGAAGAAAGAATCGGGTTCAGAAACAAAGAATAAAGTAGAGTCAACTGATGTTGAGGAAAATCAAATTAATTTAATAGATGTAATTGTTGAGGAAGAAGCTAAAACAGAAAAAGCAGATATAAATATTTCAAATGATTTTAAGTCTGTAAATGAAATTCATTCAGATAGTCCACAAACATCTTTAGCCGATCAGTTTGGCCAACAACCAATTTCTGATCTAACCAAAGAAATAGGTATTAATGAAAAGTACTTAATTACAGAAAGTTTATTTTCAGGAGATAGTCAGGCTTGTTCAAATGCAATTAAGGATTTAAATGAATTTCAAAATATGGACCAAGCAAGCGATTTTTTAAAAAACACATTGTCTAAAAAATACAACTGGAACCCAAAATCTAATCAAGTAAAAAGATTAATTAATTTGGTAGAAAGAAGATATCAAAATCAATGACTAAGTTTTTATTATTACTAACTTCCTTATATGTAACGACATTTTTTTCACAGACCACTAACAGTTCATGGATTAGGTATGAAAATTATGTTGACACACTTAGTAGCAATTATTTTAAGGGTAGAGGATATGTAGATAATGGACATTTAAAAGCGGCGAAATTTATTTCTAATGAATTTCAAAGAATTGGGCTTGATAGCATAACTAGTAGTGGGTATTTACAACATTTCAAAACGAATGTAAATACTTTTCCAACAGAAATTAAATTAAAAATTAACGACGATAGTTTAATTGCAGGAGCAGATTATTTAATTGAACCTGGTTCTGTAAAATGTCAAGGAATTTTTGAGGTTTTAGAAATAAATTTAAGTAATTGGGAATCATTTTCATTAAATAAAAAAAATGAGGATTTATGTTTATTAATCGATGTGTCCAATGTAGAAAATAAAGATTCTCTTTTAATTTATAACGATATAAAAAAAGTCTTAAATAAGAAATATCCAATTTTATGGATAAGTTCTGAAAAGCTCCAATGGTCAGTATCTCAGTATACCCTTTCCAATGTTATCATAAAACTAAGACCTGAGATAATAAAAGAGAAGATTAAAATTGTTGAAATTGATGTTAAAAATAATTTTATTACGTCACTAGAAACACAAAATGTTATTGGTAAAATAAAGGGAAGAAAAAAAAAGGACATAATTATCTCAGCACACTACGACCATTTAGGTATGATGGGAAATGTAATATTTCCAGGAGCTAATGATAATGCTAGTGGAGTAAGTTCATTATTAAATTTAGCATCCTTTTTCAAAAAGTACAAACCAAAATATAATATTATTTTTATTTGTTTTGGTGCAGAAGAGTTAGGTCTTCTTGGGTCAAAATTTTTCACTGAAAATCCCTTAATAGAATTAGAAAATATAAAGTTGTTATTGAATCTAGATATTGTAGGCACAGGAGAAGATGGCATAGCAATTGTAAATGCATTTGAACAAGAAAAAGTAGCTCAAATTATAGGAAAAATTAATGAAAAACATGATTTATTTTCCAAAATTAAACTTAGAGGACAGGCTCCAAATTCAGATCACTATTGGTTTTCAAAAATAAATGTTCCTGCAATTTTTATTTATACAATGGGAGGAATTAAAGCCTATCATGATCCTCTAGATAAATCTGTTACTTTACCACAAAATAAATCAAATGAATTACTAAAATTAGTTACGCAATTAGTAAATAAACTATAGTTAATTTTTAGATTTTATTAAATAAATTCCACAAAAAATTACTAGACATAAATAAAATTGAACTATTCCAAAGACTTCTCCATCAATAACGCCCCAAAATATGGCTACTATTGGAATTAAGTAAGTTACTGAAGATGCAAATACAGATGATGTTTCTTTGATTAATAAGTTAAAAACCCAAAAAGCCAATCCACTTCCTAATATTCCTAAAATATTTATACAAATAAAATTCAAATAATTTGGATCGTTATTTGTCAAATTATTTGTAAAATCTGTCTCAAAAAAAAGTAACACCCCAGCTATTGGGCCAATGAATATAAAAGACCAACTGGTAATTTTTAGTGCTGGAATATCTTGAAGATAAGTTTTGATAATATTTATGTTTAAGGCATAGCAAGCAGATCCTAAAACTGGAAATAAAGCATATAAAATTGAGCTAGAGAAAATATTGCCACTTGCACTTAAAAATATTAAACTAGTTGCTCCAATTAACCCCACAACAACTCCAATCACTGCTCTAAAATTTGTTTTTTGTTTGAATAGTATCACCCCAAATAAAAGAGTGAAAAGAGGAGTAATCGAATTTAATATTCCATTTAAAGAACTATCAATTTTTGTTTGGGCTTTGATAAATAAAAAATAGGGTATTACACTTCCTATAATTGCAGATAATAGAAGAATATATCCAGTTTTCTTTTGAATTTTGAAAAAACTTTTAATTCCAAGAGGAAAGAAAACAAGAAATACCACAAATATTCTGTAAAGTGTTATTTCTATGGGGGTGTAAGTAGTTAAGGCTTTTTTCATTAAAATAAATGAACTTCCCCATATTAACCCTAAAATACAAAGTATTAAAATCTGATTAATTTTTTTTGAAAAGTCCATTTAGTCAACTTCAAATATGTCTTTGTTAGCCTTTCTGACTTTTTTATCATATTGAGAATTATCAGATTCAGATCTGTATCCAATTGCAGCAACTACTCCAGCACTTAAGCTCTTTTTATTTATATCTAGAAAATCATTGTATTTTGAAGAGTCGAATCCCTCGATAGGACAAGAATCTATTTTTAGAGAAGCACATGCAGTCATTAAATGTGTCAAAGCGATATAAAGCTGATTTTTGGTCCATTCAGAGATTTCTTCAGAACTTTTATTAAGTAAGGTCTTTTTTAAAAAGTCACCATATCCTTTGTTCTTTTCAATGGATATTTTTTGACATAATGATTTATTCTCTATATATGAGTCAATGTCTTTTTCAAATACTTTAGTAGAATTACAAAATATAAAAAGATGGGAAGCATCAGAAACTTGAGACTGGTTGTAAGAAAATTTTCTTAATTCCTCTTTTTTAAGCTGATTTTCAATGATAATTACTTTAAATAATTGTAATCCATAAGAAGTTGGAGCTAGACGAATAGACTCTTTAATTATTTCTATTTCAGAAATTGGAATTTTCTTATTGGGATCAAATTTTTTAGTAGCATATCTCCACTTGTAGTAATCGATTATATCCATAATTATTCCAATAATACCACAAATAAAGTTCTCAATGTATTTTGTTAGTTATTTTCATTGTAATTTAATAGAACGTAGCAAGAGTATGTTGTCAAAACATATATTTATACTAAAAATAACTATTAGAAATGCAGACTAGAAAATATAAGTGGAAAAAAAAAGAAGTTGACCAATCAATAAGTCTCCGTTTAGCTAAAGAACTTAATGTCTCTAAGGTTGTTTCAGAAATTTTGGTTGCAAGAGGAATTTATGATTTTGATTCAGCGCAAAATTATTTTAGACCCAATGATACACAATTTCAAGATGGGTTTTTAATGAAGGGAATGGATCTCTCAGTAGAAAGACTGAACAAAGCTATTTCTAATAACCAAACTATTCTTATTTACGGTGATTATGATGTAGATGGAACATGTTCAGTAGCTATGATGGTTCGTTTTTTAAAACATCTTAAAGCCAAAGTTTTATATTACCAACCTCATCGAGAAACTGAAGGTTATGGCATCTCATTAAAAAGTGTAGAGTGGTCCAAAGAAAATAAAATTGATTTAGTAATTGCTTTGGATTGTGGAATTAAAGATTTTCTTGCTGCAGAAGCATATAAAAATAATAATATAGATTTAATTATTTGTGACCACCACAACCCTACAGAAATAATTCCAAATGCATTTTCAATATTAAATCCTAAGCAAAATAATTGTGCTTATCCATTTAAAGAGCTTTGTGGGTGCGCCGTAGGTTTAAAGCTTATTCAAAGCTATGTACATAAGTTTGATTTAAAACATGACTTTAGCCCCTATTTTCAGTTAGCAGCCGTTGCATCTGCTGCAGACGTAGTTCCCTTAATTAATGAAAATAGGCTAATTACTTATTTGGGGCTTTCAGAAATAAATAAAAATCCAATTGCACCATTCTCATTACTTTTTTCAAAATTTAATAAGTTGAACGAAATTAATCTTGGGGATTTGATTTTTAAAATAGCCCCAAGAATAAATGCAGCGGGGAGATTAGATACTGCATTGTTGGCTGCAAAATATTTGATATCCGATTCTCAGGAGTCTAATCAAGGATTAAATAAAATAGAGACTATTAATGAAGAACGCAGAAAATTAGACGAGTTAATAACTCAACAAGCGTTAAAAGATTTAAATTTGCAGCCTAAAGATAGATATACCAATTTAGTTTTTTCTGATAGTTGGCACAAAGGTGTAGTAGGCATTGTGGCATCTAGAATTATTGAAACATATTATAAACCAACCATTGTTTTGTGTGGACAAGGAGATATCATTACTGGCTCTGCTAGATCTGTGAAAGGATTTGACCTTTATAATGTATTAGAAAATTTGAAACATTATTTTGTAAGATTTGGAGGCCACAAATATGCAGCAGGTTTAAGTTTAAAAAAAGAGAATTTAGCGTCATTTAAGGAAGATTTTGAAAATGAAGTTGGAAAGTATATTCAAGAGCAAGATCTTATCCCAGAAATTAATATTGATTCTGAGCTTTCTTTAGGCCAACTTTTTGAAGGAATCAATAATCAGTCAAGGCCTAAAATTTACAGAATTCTAAAACAAATGGAACCATTTGGTATTGGCAACCCAAAGCCAGTTTTTCTTTTTAAAGGATTAAATCTTGAAAGTCCCGTTAGAATAGTTGGTGAAAAGCATTTAAAGTTTATTTTTTCTGATTCTACAAATGAAAATAAAATTGATGGTATATGGTTTAGTAGTATTTCCTTTTTAAAGAATCTAAATGAGCAAAAGACCATGGATGTTGTAGGCACCATTGATGAGAACTATTTTCGAGGCAATAGAACTATGCAAATAATAATTAAAGATATAAGGGTTAATTAATCTTTATTTTTTCTTGAATCAGAAACTATGTGAAGATCTCTTTGAGGATAAGGAATTTTTATTTTGTTATTTCTAAATGCCTGATCAATTGTAAGTCTTATATCACTTTTAATATTTACAATTTCCCAAGTTTGTTGTGCCCAAAAATAAACTTTAAATCTAAGTGCATGATCTCCAAAATCTTCTAGTTCTATAGAGATATTTCTTCTTTTTTCTACAAGTGGATGTTTTAAGGCACTTTGGTAAAGAATTTCTTTTACCAATTGGGTGTCAGAACCATAACCCACTCCAACAGAAATATTAAACCTTGTTACTTTATCACTAATGGTCCAATTAACTACCCTATCTGTCGTCAAGGAACTATTTGGAACTATAATAGTTTTTCCATCCAATGTTTTTAGTTGAGAGGTTCTAATAAAAATATTATCTACTTTGCAAATTTCATGATTGGGCATTTCTACCACATCTCCCACTTTTATACTACCATCAAAAAGTAATATAATTCCTGAAAAAACATCTGAAATTTGGCTTTGAAGCGAAAGTGTAAGACCTAAACTAACAGCTGCAACACCTGCGGTTAAAAAAGTAATATCAATTCCAATTCCTTGAATAGCAACAATGACTGCAACCAAATAAATTAAATATTTACTTAGTTGAGTTATAGAGTAAGTCCCAGCTTCATCAATCCATTTTTTATCCCTTGTTGATTTGAGAATTAAAACTCTAAAGATACTTAAGGATATTTTGGAAATTACTATTACAAAAATTAAATAAAAAAGTTTACCAATAGTAAAACTAAATCTTTCATAGACACCATCTACTTTTGAATCATAGTCAAATCCAAAAATTTCCTGATGAGAAAGAGAATTTATTTGATCATATAAAAGTGATTCAAGAGCTAACAAACTAAAAACGAGTAGCAGTACTTGTTTTAAAAGCTTTTTAATATTTTTTATTCTTCCCTCAACAATCCATCCTTTTTGTTTTAAAACCCGTTCTAAGTTTTTGTTTATCCAATTATTTAAAACTAGCCAAACTAATACTACTACTCCAAAAAGACTTAGGTTAAGCAAATGTTGTTGTAAATATTCTATAAAATCCATAATTTATTGTGTTACAATAATACCTAATTCCTTGGCAAATATATTGCGTACTTTGGTTAATTCCTTAATTTCTTTAATTATTGATTCGTTGGATTCATTGGAGTCCATCTCTTTAAGTGCTTGTTGCTTCTCTAATATAAGATTTTCAGTTACTCTTAGTTTAAAAATAAAAACAGACTCTTCCGCGGCTTGTTTTAAACGATCAGACTCAATTTTTGTGTGAATTTGATGTTTGTTTTTCCAATTTTCACTTAAAATATTTTGTGATGTTGTTAGGTCTGCAACTAGACTAGTTAAATCTGGATTTTGGACAAAATGTTGTTCATTTAATACCAATCCTTTTTCCAGTCCTTCTAAAAACTCATTAAAAACCAACTGATATTTTTCATTTTTATAGGAAAGTTTATCCGACAAAATTTCCTCTACAATAAATTGGGCTAATGGATATTCTACAGTTGATTTTTCATTTTCATTTAAAACCTCTACTTTAATAGAATGTGCTCCATAGCTCAACATTAGTCTTATTAAATCCTGCTCTTGGTTACTCAAATCGTGTTTAACTCCCTTTTGAAATGCTTTGCTAGGTAAGTTGTTTGGACTAACAGATGGAAGTGAGTTTGTAGATTGTGGCTCTCTTTTGGAACGTAATTTTTTTTGAATTTCAGTAATAAGAAGTTGCTCATCCATTTCAAATATTTGAGCAGTTTTTTTAATGTAAACCGATCGAGATACTGCATCTGGAATAATAGAAATGGAAGTGATAATATCATTAATAGTTTTAGAAATATTAATTGGATCGTTCTTCGTTTTTTCAAGTAAGTGATTTGCTTTAAATGTAATAAAGTCAGTCTGCTGCTCATTTAAATAAGATTTAAAATCTTCAGTAGATAATTGATGGGAATAACTATCAGGATCTTCTCCCTCGGGGAATAAAACTACTTTAACACTTAACCCAGCTTTTAATAACATATCCACTCCTCTAAAAGAAGCGTTAATTCCGGCTGGATCGCTATCATATAGAATCACAACATTATTGGTGAATCTTTTTATCAGCCTAATTTGACCATCTGTTAGCGAGGTTCCACTTGAGGCAACAGCATTTTTCACCCCGTTATGGTGAAGAGAAATAACATCGGTATATCCTTCTACAAGCAAACATGAATCACTTTTAATAATTTCACTCTTGGATTGGAATAAACCATACAGCACATTACTCTTATTGTATATATCGCTTTCTGGAGAGTTGAAGTATTTTGCAACTTTCTTATCTGTTCTTAAAGTTCTTCCTCCAAAGCCTATTATTCTTCCTGTTATATTGTGAATTGGAAAAATTATTCTTCCGCGAAAAAAATCATAAGTCCCTTTCTCACCTTCTTTTATTAATCCAGATTTTTTTAATGGTTCTAGGCTGTAGTTAGAATTTTTTGCTTCATTTTCCAGAGCATTATAGTCCTCTGGAGAGTAACCAATTTCAAATTTGTCTATTGTGTTGAGGTTATAACCTCTTTTTTTTAAATAGGACAAACCAACCGATTTCCCCTCATTGGTATCCTTTAAAGATTTTTTGAAAAACTCATTAGCAAATTGATGGGCTAAATACAATCCTTCTTTCTGGTGCTTTGCTGCTATTTGTTCTTCAGATTCTTGAGTTTCTTCAATTTCAATATTGTATTTATTGGCAAGCCACTTTAATGCTTCTGGATAGGATAAATGTTCGTGTTCCATTAAAAAGGAAACTACATTTCCTCCTTTTCCAGAGCTAAAGTCCTTAAATATTCTTTTCCCTGGAGAAACCATAAAAGATGGTGTTTTTTCATTTGCAAATGGGCTTAGACCTTTAAAATTAGAGCCCGATTTTTTCAATTGAATAAAGTCGCCAATAACTTCTACTATATCTGCAGAATCAAAAATTTTCGCTATTGTTTCTTGTGGAATCAAATTAATTTTTCAGTATAAAATTATTGGTTTACAACATAAAAATACGAATAGTTCATTGTACACAATGCAATTTTAAAAAAATGCATCAACATTTAGCCATAGATTTTTAATTACCTATACATTTGTGTAAAATTAACAAAATGAGTAAAGATCAATACCAAGCACACGACTATTACTTTATGGACGAACTTCTTTCTGATGAACATAAGTTAATCAGAGATTCTGCAAGAGCATGGGTAAAAAAAGAAGTCTCACCAATCATTGATGATTATTATGAAAGAGCAGAATTTCCCAATCAAATTCTAAATGGACTTGCTGGTATCGGAGGTTTTGGCCCCTATATTCCGGAAGAATATGGTGGAGCAGGATTAGATCAAATCTCATATGGATTAATTATGCAAGAATTAGAAAGGTGCGATTCAGGATTAAGATCAACATCTTCGGTTCAGAGCTCTCTTGTTATGTATCCAATTTATAAATTTGGTAGTGATGACCAAAGAAAAAAATATTTACCTAAACTAGCCAGTGGAGAACTGATAGGTTGTTTTGGGTTAACTGAACCTGATTTTGGATCTAATCCAGGTGGAATGGTTACCAATTTTAAAGAAGATGGAGATCATTTGATTCTCAATGGAGCTAAAATGTGGATATCTAATGCTCCATTTGCAGATATTGCTGTAGTTTGGGCCAAAGACCCTAATAACAGAATAAAAGGTGTTATTGTGGAAAGAGGGATGGATGGTTTTCAAACACCAGAGATGCATGGAAAACATTCCTTAAGAGCCTCGGCAACAGGAGAACTTATTTTTAATAATGTGAGAGTTCCAAAAGAAAATGTTTTGCCAAATAAAGATGGTCTTGGAGCTCCATTAATGTGTTTAGATTCTGCAAGATATGGCATTGCTTGGGGAGCAATTGGAGCAGCAATGGATTGTTACGATTCGGCTTTAAGATACTCCAAAGAAAGAATACAGTTTGGTAAACCAATCGCCAGTTTCCAACTTATTCAAAAAAAGCTTGCAGAAATGATTACTGAAATTACTAAGGCGCAATTTCTAACTTTCCGTCTAGGGCAACTTAAAAATGAAGACAGAGCAACTTCGCCACAGATATCTATGGCTAAAAGAAACAATGTAGAAATGGCTTTGAAAGTTGCTAGAGAAGCAAGACAAATTCATGGGGCAATGGGAATTATGAATGAGTATTCTGTGATGCGACATATGGCCAATTTAGAATCTGTAATTACTTACGAAGGTACTCATGACATTCACTTGTTGATTACTGGTCTTGATATTACTGGGATTCAAGCTTTTAGTTAATCCACTGAAATGAACTTATCATTTCTTCCAAGTCTTCAATGATAAAATTAATGCAAGGTTTCAACGAGTCGTAGTTGGGTTTAGCTTGAAAGAGTAGTTGCCCTGAAAAAAAATGTTTGGAACTATCTGTTATTGTAAAAGCATAATTACAGGCTGTATTGCCTTTTATTTCATAAGCTAGTGCAAAAACTTTTTCGTCTTCATTTTTCCAAACTCTTTCTACAATAGCAGATGATTTAAAGCTGTGCTCATAAACCATTTTTCTAAATCCCTCTGACATTTCTAAAAGATTGTCTTTCAACTCAAAATATTCACATAAAACTTCCGCTTTAAATTCAGGGAAAATGATAGTTTTACTGCATTTGGGATAGTCTTTAAATTTTTGCTCCCATGAAGCATAATCGGGAAGTTTAAAGCTAAACATGCAAGAATCTTTTATATCGTAAAAATCTTTTTCTGGTAAGTCTATTCTCAAGTAACTTTTTGGTTTTGGGAAAGATTTTTCTCTAGAGCAGCTTAAGGCTAAAATTAAAATAGATATTAATGAATATTTTAGGAAATTAATCAATTCTAACTTTTAGTTTCTTGATTCTTTTTTTATCAGATGCTTCAACTGTAAAATGGTAATTTTGGTAGGAGATTCTCTCATTTTTTAATAAAATCTTGCCTGCTTGCTCAATACAAAATCCAGCTAAAGTGTCAGATTCTCCCTTTGATTTTTCAAAAATTTTCCCATCGATATTTAGAATTTTATAAAAGTCAATTAAAGGAGTTTTTCCATCAAAAATATAATTATGCTCATCAATTTTTAAAAATGAAACGTCTCTTTCGTCAAATTCATCTGTTATATCTCCAACTATTTCTTCAAGTACGTCTTCTAAAGAAACTATTCCCGATGAACCTCCGTATTCATCAACAACAATAGCTATATGGGTTTTTTCTTCTTGAAATTCCTTAAGTAAGTCATCTAGTTTTTTATTTTCAGGGACAAATTTAGCATCTCTTAATAGCTTTTTCCAGTCATATTTAGAATCTTCATTCATATTGGCTAATAAATCTTTGACATACAAAATACCTTTAATTTGATCAAAAGTTTCTTCGTAAACAGGAATTCTAGAAAACTTAACTGTTTTCAGCTCGTTAATTAGAGATTTGTAATCTAAATCAGTTCTAAATGCTAAAACATCGGTTCTAGGGGTCATAATTTGTTTAACATCGGTATTTCCAAATTTTGATATTCCTTCTAAAATTTTTTTCTCTTCATTATTTTCTACGCTATCTTTTGTTAAATCAAGTACATGCTTAAGTTCCTCCGAATTTAAAAGCTCAATTTTTTTATCAATTTTTTTGTCAATTATTGATGTGCTTGATATAAGTAAATTACTTAAAGGATTGAAGATAATTTTTAAAACAGTAATAGGTAAAGCCATTATTTTTGAAAATCTTATATTGTAATTGTTGGCATAAACTTTTGGAATGACCTCTCCAAAGAGTAAAATTATAAATGTTACAGATACTACCTGAATAATAAAACTCGTTATAAAGTTTTGTGTTTTAGAAGGGAAAATTTCACTCATTATTATTGAAGAAACTATAACTATAGCCACATTAACTAAATTATTTCCAATCAATATAGTAGCTAAAAGTTTCTTTGGACTTTCTAGTAATTTTAAAACTCTCTTGCTGTTTTTATTGTCAGTTTCTTTGGACAAGTTTAGCTTCTGTGAATTAGATAAGCCAAAAATTGCCACTTCAGACCCAGAAAGAAGTGCAGATAAAAAAACTAAAATAAACATAACTAAAGCCCATATTCCAAGGTTAGGATTTGAAAAATCTACAATAATTAAAGGTTTCAATAAAAATTTAAAAGCAGATGGAATTTCCAATTCGTCATATTTGGTTTAAAATGGTAAATCATCATTTTCATCTGGCGATGAAAATTCCTTTTCAGGAGATGGCTTACTCTCATTTTCAGTAGATTTTTCTTGGTTAGAGCTAGCCATAGACTCTACTGTGCTCCCCAACATAGTGAGATTATCGGTAATTACTTCTGTAGAATATCTGTTGTTTCCATCTTTGTCTTGCCAAGTTCTTGTTTTAAGTTTTCCTTCTATATATACTTTGGCGCCTTTTTTTAGATACTTTTCTGCGATTTCTGCAAGCCCTCTCCAGGCAACAATATTGTGCCACTCAGTTTGAGATACTTTTTCACCTGTTTTTCTGTCTTTATAATTCTCAGAAGTTGCAATTGAAAAATTTGCTACTGCCGCTCCATTTTCTAAATGCCTTACCTCAGGGTCTTTTCCAAGATTACCAATTAGAATTACTTTATTTACACTACCTGCCATGATTTAATTTTGTCCTATCAAATTTAATTATTATCTATGAATACTTATGTTTTGATTTATATAATTTTCAACAATTTTTGGAACTGCATATTCGTTCAATCTTTTTATTTCAATTTTTTCATATTTCTTATTTTGAAAAAGTTTTTTCATTTCAAAATCCCAGAAAACAACATTTAGTTTTTGGTGTGTTAAAAGATGGGTGAATTCTGTTTTTTTAGAAAGAATAGAAGTTTTAATTAAGTCTTTAGGAGGACAGAAAGATTCTATTGGTTCCTCAAAAAGTGGAAATTGATACATGTTTTTCCAAATGTCATTTTTAATTCTTTTTTCTAGAAAAATAAATTTTTTATTCCTTAGAACTATAAAATTAAAAAATCGTTCTTTTTTTATGATTTTCTTAGACTTGATGGGTAAGGAAAGTATTTTATTGTTATTGAATGCAAAGCACTTGTTTTCTAAAGGACATGTATTACATTTAGGGTTTACAGGTTTGCATTGAAGTGCCCCAAATTCCATGATAGATTGATTATATGTATCTACATTTTTATTAGGCAAATTTATGTAAGCTATATTTTCAAATATTTTATTCCCAGATGTAGTGTCTATGGGTTCTTCAACTCCAAAATATCTGCTTAGAACCCTAAAGACATTTCCATCTAAAACTGCTTTTTTTTCGTTGAATGCAAATGATGCTACAGCAGATGCTGTGTATTTACCTACACCTTTAAGTTTTATTAATTCGTTATAATTTTTTGGAAATTGCCCATTTAAATGCTTAGAAATATATTTAGCAGAATAGTGCAAATTCCTAGCTCTACTATAATAACCTAGACCTTGCCATAATTTTAAAACTATATTTTCATTTGCTTTAGCAAGCTCATGTACATTAGGAAATTTTCGGATAAACTTTAAATAATAAGGAAGACCTTGTTCTACTTTAGTTTGTTGAAGAATTATTTCGCTAATCCATATTTTATAGGGATTTTTAGATTCTCTCCATGGTAAGTTTCGTTTATTTAACTTATACCATTTAATTAATTTTAGACTAAAATCATCATTAACCATGTATACAAAAATAAAAAACTCAGTGGTAGCTTTTTGGCTTTCATAAATAAAATTATATTTGCAATCCAATAATTGGTAAAATCATAATTTTAACTATGACAAAAGCAGACTTAATTTCAGAAATAACAGAAAAGACAGGTGTCGAAAAAATAGCTGTTCAAGCAACAGTGGAATCACTAATGACTTCAATTATTGATGCGATGGAAAGTGGTGAAAATGTTTATTTACGTGGATTTGGAAGTTTTGTGATTAAAAAAAGAGCAGAAAAAACTGGTAGAGATATTTCAAAAAATACAACAATCATAATACCAGAACATTTTGTTCCTACTTTTAAGCCAGCTAAGACTTTTGTTGAAGGAGTTAAAAATAAGATTAAGAAATAATAAAGTATTTAATAATAATTTAAAAGATTAGTATGCCTAGCGGTAAAAAAAGAAAAAGACATAAGATGTCTACACATAAGAGGAAAAAGCGTCTGAGAAAAAATAGACATAAGAATAAGTAATCTTTTTTCACTTACAATATAATTTTATTGTGTAACCGCTCTGCTATAATCAGATAGGAGGTTAAGTGTCGTATGAATTAGTTATAAATTCATCATCAGACGAAGTAGTAACTGCATTACTTTATGAAAACAAATTAGTTGAAATTCATAAAGAAGGTCTTGACGACCGATTTAATGTAGGAGATGTTTATCTAGGTAAGGTTAAAAAAATCGTGCCTAGTTTAAATGCAGCATTTGTTGATGTTGGATATGAAAAAGATGCATTCTTGCATTATTTAGATTTAGGTCCTCAATATAGATCAATGAACAAATTTGTTAAAGATTCTATATCAGGGAAACAGTCAACACACAAACTTGGTTATAACAAAATAGAACCAGATATATTGAAAGATGGAAAGATTAAAGAACATCTATCTTCTAATCAAATAATTGCTGTTCAGGTAACTAAAGAACCTATATCCTCTAAAGGGCCAAGGCTGAGTGCTGAAGTAACAATTCCTGGAAGGTTTTTGGTTCTAGTTCCATTTTCAGAAAAGATTTCTGTTTCTCAGAAAATAAAAGATCCTGCTGAGAGAAATCGTTTAAAGAGACTTATAAACAGTATTAGGCCAAGAAAATTTGGTGTGATTATTAGAACTGTCGCTCAGAACAAAAAAGTTGCCGAATTGGATCAAGACCTTAGAGACTTAGAACAAAAATGGTCTAAAATGTTCAAAGAACTAAAAGATGCAACGCCAAGGAAAAAGCTGCTTGGAGAAATGAATCGGGCAACTACTGTACTAAGAGATGAGTTAAATAAAGAGTTTACTAGTATTCACGTAGACGATGAATCTTTATATAATGAACTTAAAGATTACGTTAAGACTATAGCTCCCGAAAAGGAAGATATTGTAAAGCTCTACCAAGGAAAAGTAAGTCTTTTCGAAAGCAAGGGAATTAATAAACAGATAAAAGCAACCTTTGGTAGAAAAGTTAATCTAAAATCTGGAGCCTATTTAATTATTGACCATACCGAGGCAATGCATGTTGTGGATGTTAATAGTGGTAATCGAAAGGCCACCAATGTCAATCAAGAATTAAATGCTTTAGAAACCAACTTAGAATCAGCTGAAGAAATTGCTAGACTTTTAAGGTTAAGAGATATGGGTGGTATTGTAGCTGTCGATTTTATAGATATGTACGATAGGGCTAATAATAAAAAGCTTATTGAAAGTTTTAGAAAGTTCATGAAGGACGATAAAGCTAAGCACAATATTCAGCCACCAAGTAGATTTGGAGTTGTAGAATTGACTAGGCAGCGTGTTCGTCCAGAAACTGAAATTAAAACTACTGAAACCTGCCCAACTTGTCTTGGCAAGGGAGAAGTGCAAGCTTCAATTCTAATTATAGATGAAATTGATTCAATGCTAAACTCAATTATGGTTGAGGGGATAGCAAAATCTATTACTTTAAATGTACATCCCTTTATCGACGCCTATTTGAAAAAAGGAGTTAAAAATATCCAAAGGCAATGGTTTTTAAAGTACAAAAAATGGATTGCTGTTAGACCCATGACCGAACTTGGTATTTTGCAATACCAATTTTTAGATGAGTCCAACAATTCTATCTAGAAATTTATTTGTTAAAATGGTTCCATCCCTGTGCCTGTAGTGGAGTAGAGGTGTTGCCATTTCCAATTAAATTAATTCCTTGAGATTTTTTGGTAATATGACCTATGACAGTTAGGTTAGGATCATTTTTAATTTTCTCATAATCTTTTTGATTAATGGTGAAAAGTAATTCATAATCTTCTCCTCCGTTTAGCGCGGAAACAGTAGGGTTTGTATTGAAATCCATAGATGTTTGATAAGTCTGTGGGTCTATGGGGATTTTTTCTTCGTAAAGTTGACATCCAACATTACTAGAAGTGCAAATATGAAAAACTTCAGATGCCAATCCATCTGAAATATCTATCATGCTAGTTGGAATTACCTTACATTTTTTTAAAAATTCAATTACGTCTCTCCTTGCTTCTGGCTTAAGTTGTCTTTCAAGAATATAATTATAATTATCTAGTTCAGGTTGCATATTGGGGTTACTTTTCCAAACCTCTTTCTCTCTTTGAAGTACATTAAGTCCCATGTAGGCACCTCCTAAATCACCAGTGGTAATTAATAAATCATTTTCTTTTGCTCCAGACCTTTTGACAATTTCCTTTTTCATTGCTTCTCCAATTGCAGTTATAGAAATGGTTAAGCCGTTGATACACGATGTAATATCTCCTCCAATTACATCAACTTTATATTTCTCACAAGCCAATAAAATTCCATCGTAAAACTCTTCAATTGCTTCAAGTGTATATTTACTTGAAATAGCCAAACCAACCGTGATTTGTTTAGGATTACCATTCATAGCATAAATGTCACTTATATTTACAATTACAGATTTGTATCCTAAGTGTTTTAAAGGGGTGAAAGCCATATCAAAATGTATTCCTTCTACTAGCATATCGGAACTTACTAAAATTTCTTTGCTAGAGTTTATTATTGCAGCATCGTCTCCTGGGCCAAGAAGAGTATTTTCATTAAATAATTTAATTTTTTTTGTTAGTCTTTCAATAAGCCCAAATTCTCCTAAATCTTTCAGATCAATATTTTTCTCATCTTCATTCATGGGTGCAAATTTAGTTCAATAGTTATAATTTCGCCTTGTTATTTGCAATAACAATCAATTCTTGTGTTAAATACTATTCAACAATTCTTTTATCATCTGTTATTTTGAGGTATATTTGCAATAATTTCAACTATTTTAAATAGCTAGATGATTAAAGTAACAGAAAATGCAAAGTCAAAAGCTTTACAGCTTATGAAAGAAGACGGTAACGAAGGTTATTTTATAAGAGTTGGTGTAAAAGGAGGAGGCTGTTCAGGTTTGATGTATGAACTCAAGTTTGATAATACCCTAACGGATAGCGATAAATCTTTTATAGATAACGGTATTAAAGTTGTTGTAGATAAAAAAAGTTTTCTTTATCTAGTGGGAACAACTTTAGATTTTTCAGGTGGGTTAAATGGAAAAGGATTTGTTTTTAGCAATCCTAATGCAGATAGAACTTGTGGATGTGGAGAAAGTTTTTCATTATAAAGCGAATAAATGTCATATACTGAAAAAGAATTAAAAGAAGAGTTAGATAACAAATCTTATGAATTTGGTTTTGTTACTGATATAGAAAGTGAAAAGGCTCCAATAGGCCTTAATGAAGATATAATTAAATTAATTTCTTCAAAAAAAAATGAACCTAAATGGCTCCTTGATTACAGGCTAGAAGCTTTTCGTGTTTGGCAAAAAATGACAGAACCAAATTGGGCCAATGTAAAATACGAAAAGCCAGACTTTCAAAACATCTCATACTATGCGGCGCCAAAAAAGAAGAAAGAACTCCAAAGTTTAGATGAGGTTGATCCAGAGCTCTTAAGAACTATGGAAAAATTAGGAATATCTATTGAAGAACAAAAAAAATTAAGTGGAGTTGCTGTAGATTTTGTCATGGACTCGGTTTCGGTAGCTACTTCTTTTAAAGAAAAACTAAGTGAATTAGGGATAATTTTCTGTTCTTTTTCTGAAGCAGTCCATAACCACCCAGATTTAGTTAAAAAATACATGGGAACTGTTGTTCCTCACACCGATAATTATTATTCAGCCTTAAACAGCGCAGTTTTTTCAGATGGTTCATTTTGTTACATCCCAAAAGGGGTCAGATGCCCTATGGAACTATCTACCTATTTTAGAATTAATGAATCTGGAACTGGGCAGTTCGAAAGAACACTTTTAATAGCAGACGAATCTAGTTATGTGAGTTATCTAGAGGGCTGTACTGCTCCACAGAGAGATGAAAATCAATTACATGCTGCAGTTGTTGAATTAATTGCTCTTGATAAAGCAGAAATAAAATACTCCACAGTTCAAAATTGGTATCCTGGGGATGCTAATGGCAAAGGTGGTGTTTACAATTTTGTCACTAAAAGAGGAATTTGCGGTTATAGATCTAAAATTTCTTGGACACAGGTAGAAACTGGATCTGCAGTAACCTGGAAATACCCCTCATGTATTCTTAAAGGAGATCATTCTATTGGCGAATTTTATTCTGTTGCAGTTACCAATAATTTTCAACAGGCAGATACAGGAACTAAAATGATTCATATTGGAAAAAATACCAAATCAACCATTATATCTAAAGGAATTTCTGCTGGAGAAAGTCAAAATAGTTACCGAGGATTGGTAAAAATAGGGAAAGGAGCAAAAAACTCAAGAAATTTCTCTCAGTGTGATTCACTACTTATGACTGACCAATGTGGCGCACATACTTTTCCATACATTGAATGTGAGAATTCAACTGCTACTGTTGAGCATGAGGCAACAACTTCTAAAATAGGAGAAGATCAACTATTTTATTGTATGCAAAGAGGAATAAGTGAAGAAAAAGCAATTAGTTTAATTGTAAATGGATATGCAAAAGAAGTTTTAAATAAGTTGCCAATGGAGTTTGCAGTGGAAGCTCAGAAATTATTAGAAATTAGTTTAGAAGGTTCTGTAGGATAAATTTTAATCATGAGTGAATTACTAATAGAAATTAAAGATTTAGAGTGTAATATTGATAATCAAAAGATTCTTCAAGGATTAAATCTTAAAATTAATAAGGGGGAAGTTCATGCGATTATGGGCCCTAACGGTTCAGGAAAAAGTACACTTTCGTCTGTCTTAGCAGGAAATGACAATTATGAAGTTACCAATGGATCAATAAATTTTTTGGGAGAAGAAATTTCTGAAATGAGTCCAGAGGAAAGATCTTGGAAAGGAATGTTTTTAGCATTTCAGTATCCAGTTGAAATTCCTGGCGTTAGCAATATTAATTTTTTAAGAACTGCACTTAACGAAAGAAATAAGTATTATGGAATAGATTCTATTCCAGCAAAAGATTTTTTGAAAATGGTTGCCGAAAAATCAGAATTGGTAGGGCTAAATAATAAACTTAAAAATAGATCTGTTAACGAAGGCTTTTCTGGTGGTGAAAAGAAAAGAAATGAGATTTTCCAAATGGCAATGCTCGATCCTAAATTATCAATTTTAGACGAAACAGATTCAGGTTTGGACATCGATGCATTGAAAATTGTAGCAAATGGAGTTAATAAACTTAAATCTTCAGAAAATGCCACTGTTGTAATCACTCATTACCAAAGACTACTTGATTATATTGTCCCAGATTTTGTCCATGTTTTACACGAGGGGAAAATCATAAAATCAGGCGATAAATCTTTAGCACTAGAGTTAGAAAAAAAAGGATACGATTGGTTAAAAACTGGTGAAAATATTTAAAACTCTATTAAAGTTATCCAATTGATTATTAAAAATCTAACTCATAATTCGCTTCTTAAAGAAAATTCTAAATTAGATTTAGAAGATTTAACTCTAGGCTCTTTTCCAAATAGAAAAGACGAAAGATGGAAATACACTCCATTAAGAGCTCTAAAGAAAATTAATTTTCACAACCAATTAAATTTTAAAACTGAGCATCTTAACTCTCTAGGCCTTCCAAAACTTGAAGGACTTGTAATCGTATTGGAAAATGGAAAATTTAATTCTACCTTATCTAATATTATTGATCTAAAGGAAATTGAATTGTTATTTCTCAATGGTGCTGATATTACTAACAATTTTCAAGAATCAACCCAAAATGGTTATTTCAATAATCTTAACGCAAGTTTTTTAACTGAAAAAGTAGTTTTAAAAATAAAATCTAATAGTAGTGTAAATGAGCCTATAAATTTTGTGAATATTATTTCCGATGATAATTGTATTTCTAACACCCAATTTAATATTGATGTTTTTGAAAATTCAAAGCTTCATATTAGACAGTATTTTTTAGGAAGTTCTAATAGTAAAGACGGCTTTATCAATCACCGAAATGAGGTGACTATGAAAATTAATAGTTCTTTAACCATTGATAAATTCCAAGATCTTAATCAAAATTTCAATTTTTGTAATGAGTTTATAGATCAAAATCAAGATAGTAAATTCATTATGAATACTTTTTCTGCATCGGGTATTATTCTAAGAAATGATGTTTTCAATAATGTAAATGGAAAGAACTGCCATAGTGAACTCAATGGAGTTTTCGCACCTGTAGAAAAACAACATTTTGACAACCATACGACTATAAATCATTTTGTTGCAGATTGTAAATCATTCGAAAATTACAAAGGGGTAATTAAAGAAAGTGGTGTTGGGGTATTTAACGGAAAAGTTATTGTCCATGAAGATGCTCAAAAAATTGAAGCATTTCAAAAAAATAATAATATTCTTTTAGATGATGAATCCAAGATTTATTCTAAGCCAGAACTAGAAATATATGCAGATGATGTAAGATGTAGTCATGGTTCAACTACTGGCAGATTTGATGAGGAAGCATTATTTTATTTAAGATCTAGAGGAATAAGTGTGAAAAAATCTTTAGAGTTAATGACTTTAGGATTTATCCATGAGGTAATTGAAAAATCTAATGATTTACATTATAAAGAGTTTATCCTTAAAAGATTACTTAAATATTAATTGTTATTTATTTAGAGTTTGTCTTACTTTAGGATATAAATAAATTTTGATTACTAGAGTTAAAATATCTTTCTTCATATTATTTAGTTTCATGGTTTTATTTGGGGCATCTCAAAAACTGAATCTTAGTTTTTCCCAACATGTTCCTTATTCTAAAGACTACAAACCATATTCTTGTATTAGTTACAATACCAATAATATTCTTTTTCAAAAAAAAATAAATTCTACATCTTGTGATTTAAAAGTAAATATTTTTGACAGCCATTTAGACGACGTAAATCACTTCAATGTTTTATTAAAGGATGAAAATTTTCTTGGGATAAGATACATTTTTGATGAAATTTATCTTTTTACTTCTTTTAACAACGGTGTTGAAACCATTTTAAAATGCAGAGTGTTAGATATTACTTCTAACTTTCAGTCTCCTAAAAACTTATTTTCTGAAAAAAACAAGTCTGGATATCCTTCTAATTATATTCTTGGTGAAAAGACCTTCGAAAATAAATTCCATTTTCTTGTAGAACTCCCATATCAAAATGGCAAGCAGGAAGACATAAGAACAATTACGATAGATAATAAACTTAATATTGTTGATGAGGTATACAATAAATTAGATTTATTATTTACTTCTAAGAGAGATAATAAGATTTTATTATCTAATAATGGAGTTGTTTACATGCTTAAGAAATTTTGGAAAAAAGGAAACAATTTTTACATCTACAAATTAGGTCAAGACATAATTTCTGAAGTTCAAATAAAATTAAATAATAGAAAAATAGCAGCATTAGATTATTTTTTCAACTCTAAAAATGAGCTAGTTATTTCTGGTTTTTACTCTTCCCCTATACGGTTTAATTTTGAAGGTTTTTTTCTTCTAAGATACGACGAGGATTTACAGTTGGTACATAAAAATCAATATTCATTAACTGAAAATATTGTCAAAGCTTTCAAGTCTTCAAAAGAAATAAAAGAAAGTGGTTTTGGATTAGACAGATTTATAATTACTGATTTTAGCTTAGATAGTATCGGCAACTATTATTTATTGTCAGAAAACATATCAAAAACTACTATTAAAGAGGAAACTTACTGGGTGTCCACTGGGTTTTTTGTTGTGAAATTTAACAAAAATGGCAATTTTATATGGGGAAGTCCAGTTTCTTTAAATCAAAAGCACAAAGATTTAAGTTTCATTGGCACCTTTTCTGTTAATTCTTACAATTTCAAAAAATACTTCTACAACGATTTACAAAATTTGAGTTTGAGAAAAGGAGTTCCAGCTGAGTATGGAATTTTAAATTATTGTGGAACTAAACATGTAGAGTTTACATTGGCTGGGGTTGCTCAGGAATATATTAATTCCATCAATTTTCCAGGAAAGGATTCTGAAAAGTATGCTTTTTTTCCAAAACAGCTAAACCCAAATTCTAAGGGACCATCTTATTTTGCCGTATTAAATGAGAAATCAACTAATATTATGCTTGCCATAGCTAAATAATATTAACTTCTCTTTCAAGTTTTATTCCAAACTTGTCTTTTATGTCTAAAATAATTTCTTCTGACAAATTAAATATTTCCATTCCATTTGCAAGACCGTAATTGACTAACACTAGAGCTTGTTTTTCGTGAACTCCATAGTTGTTAAATTTCTTGCCTTTCCACCCAGCTCTTTCTATCATCCACCCAGCTGCAATTTTAAACTCATTTTCATTGATTTTGTAGTTTACAACATTTGGATATTTTTTCTTTATCAATTCAAGTTGATTTAAACTAACAATTGGGTTTTTAAAAAAACTTCCACTGTTCCCAATTATTTTCGGATCTGGAAGCTTACTTTGTCGTATGCTAATTATAGCATCACTTACTTGTTTGATAGATGGATTATTTATATTTTGACTTTCTAAAATTGCTTTTACATCTCCGTAATTTATATTTAATACAGGATTTTTCTTTAGTTCAAGAGTGATATTAACAATAATATACTGATTTTTCATCTTGTTTTTAAATACACTCTCTCTGTATCCAAATTCACAATCAGAATTATTAAACTTAACAATCTTTCCAGATGAAATTTCCAATGCCTCAAGTTCTACAAATGTTTCTTTAATTTCCACTCCGTAGGCACCGATATTTTGCATTGGAGCAGTTCCAGTATTCCCAGGGATTAAACTTAGGTTTTCAATTCCTCCCCATCCGTTATCTACAGTGTACATAACCAATTCGTGCCAATTCTCTCCAGCACCAATCTTTAAAAAAATAGACTCTTGGGTTTGATCAATAATTTCTTTGCCTTTTATATTATTTAATATTACTAGACCATCAAAATCTTTTGTGAAAAGAATATTACTCCCTCCCCCTAGAATAAGTAACTGCAAATCCTTAAACACTTTAGTTTTTGTTAGTTCTATTAATTCATTAACTGTATTTATAGATACGAAATATTTAGCCTTAACATCTACTCCAAATGTATTTAGCTTTAGTAATGGATAATTTGCAATAATATTCATCTAGACAAACCTAATTATATTTTCTTGGATTTTAATATGCTTGTCCTTAAAACAATATTACATACTTTAGTAATACTTTAATTTACTACGCTATTAAAAAAGTAATAATTTCTGTAACAAATGACTTGGCTAATGATCAGCGGGTTAAGAAAGTGTGTGAAACGCTAACCAAGAATAATTTTAATATAACTTTGGTTGGCAGGCAATTGCAACATTCTCTAAACATTAATAGACCCTATAAAATAGTCCGCTTCAAACTAATTTTTAATAAAGGAGCATTGTTTTATATGGAATATAATTTAAGATTATTTTTTTTTCTTTTATACAGAAGATTTGATATTTACCATTCCAACGACTTAGATACTTTGCTTCCAATGTGGTTTACTGCATTTATTTTCAAAAAAAAGCTAGTTTACGATTCTCATGAGTATTTTTTGGGGGTGCCAGAAATTCAAAATAGATATTTTGTTAAAAAAGTTTGGTCTTCTATAGAGAGTTTTATCTTCCCAAAATTAAAGTATGTTTTTACTGTAAATGAATCTATTTCAGATTTGTACTTTAAAGATTATAAAGTAAGGCCATTAGTTATAAGAAATCTTCCAAATAAAAGCAGTCTAATAAAAGTTAAAACCAAGAAAGATCTTGGGTTACCTGACAACAAGAAGCTTGTAATTCTTCAAGGTTCTGGAATTAATGTAGATAGAGGAGCTGAAGAGTTGTTAGAGGCGATTTCCATACAAGATGATTTTTTTCTTTCAGTAGTTGGCAAAGGAGATGTTGTTGATAAACTTAAAAAGAGATGTGCTAAATCAGATTTGGTTGATAAAGTGCTATTTGTTCCAACTCTTCCATATAGTCAAATGATGCAGTTTACCTTAAACTCTGATGTCGGAGTTAGTCTGGATAAGAATAATAATATTAATTATAAATTTAGTCTTCCCAATAAAATTTTCGATTACTCCAAAGCCGAAATACCATTCGTTTCAACAAATCTTGTGGAGATAAGAAAAATTACAGAAGAGTTCCATACTGGTGTTTTAATTTCAAGTACAAGTCCAGAAAGCATAATAGAGGGTTTAAATAAGGCTATAGCATTAAAAGAATCTAAAAATTTCATCTCAAATATTGCCAAAATGAATTCCACTTTAAATTGGGAAAGCGAATCTATTTCTTTAATTAAAACTTATGGAAAATTTAAGTAAAATTAACCTTTCTACATACGTAGATTATTTCATTTTCAGCAAAACCATATATTTTTTTTTCCTCAATGTTGAATTCTTCTACTATGTTAATAGGCTTTGCAGAAAACCCACCTTCATTTAAAATTAATGGCAGACTATCTTCACCGTAAATTCTTACGTGGTCTTCTTGTCCAAAAGCTTTTAACCTTCCTTCTTTAGAAATTATCGAGTTGTCTTGGTAAGTTTTTCCTTTTTTTAAAGGAACTTGAATTAATAAATAACCATCTTTTTTTAAAACTCTATTTAATTCTTTAATAGCTTTTTTATCTTCTAGAATATGTTCTAAGACATGAAAACAAATAATTAAATCAAAACTTTGGTCAGCTTCGTTTATTTTAGTTATGTCATAACTTTTTTGAGCATAAAATTGGTTTTCAAAGTCTGATGATATATAATTTTCAAAAGTTGATTTAAAAAAATCATTTAAACTTCTATGGGGTGAAAAATCTAAAATTTTTAGACTTCGATTTTTAAAATTCTTACTTACGTATTCTCCTAGCGCTCTAGATCTTGATAATGCTCCACAATTAGGACAGATTTTATCATCACTATTATAAAAAGAAATTGGAATAAACTTTTTTGATTTAGCAGAACAAATTAAACATATTGTATTTCCACCTTTGTAAATAAGTTTATAAACCATCTTTCTTATAAAAGGTTCTATTTTAAATTGCCAGCTTTTTGGTATTAAAATCTTATAAATATTCTTAAAAAAACTATACATTTTGTTTTTCTCTAAGAAAGTAAATCAGTTTATATAAGTCAAATATTTTTAGAGAAGGTCTTGAAGAAAGTAGTTGTCTTTCTAGTATATTCAAAATAGTTTTTGACATCGGAAAAACTAACCATGTCAATTTTAATTTACTAATTAGGTGATAGGTTTTTATAAGTTTTATAGAACTGGTGTCAAGGTTGTTTTTTTCCAATAAAACTAGGTTTTTTATAGCACTCTTAGTTTTTTCTAAAAAAACACTACTGTCTTCTATTCCTTCGTGAAAAACAGGGTTATTTATTTGAAAAATAGCTATTTTATTCTTTTTAAGTTCTAAAGATAGCAAGGTGTCTTCATGTCCGTAGGTTTCAATTTCTTCGTTGAACTTTATTTGTGAAAAAATTATTTTTTTTATTAAAAAGTTGTTTGATCGAAAACAACGGTATGGATTTTTAACTCTATAATTAATATTTTGATCTTCTTTCTTAATACCATATAACCACCTTAGTTTTTTATTTTTATCTTTTGGTGGATTATCATGGTGTCTTCTTCCTCCGTAAACTACTTCATTTTCAACTTGTTCAAAATATTTCTCAAGAAAATTTCCGTTTTGAATGCTGCAGTCACAATCTATAAATAATAGATTTTCAAAAGTGGCATTTTCTAAAAAAAGATTTCTGATTTTAGACCTTCCAATATTTTTTTTAAGAATTAGATATTTAACCTTTTTGTAGGATTTGATTTCCTCATTTAATTTTAAAATCTCCTTATTAGAACCATCGTCAATACAAATTACTTCATATGGTTTTTTACTTTTCTCTCCTTGGTTATTTATGGTGATTATTAAATCAACAACATTGAAGTTATAAATAGGAATGCAAATACTTATCAATTCATATAGGCTTATTCCAAAACAGTTTGATTATTGAATTTCACAACTCTTGCTGGATATTTATTAATAATGTCAAAATCATGAGTTGCCATAATTACTGTTTTTTCTTCATTGGCAACTGATTTTAAAAGATGCATAATTTTCTCACTTGTTTCTGGATCTAAATTTCCTGTTGGTTCATCGGCTAAGATTAATTCTGGATTGTTAACTAATGCTCTAGCAACAGCTACTCTTTGTTGTTCACCGCCAGAAATTAAATGAGGAAATGAATCTGCTTTGTCTATCATATCTACTTTTACAAGTAGCTTCTCAATACCTTCGTTAATTATTTTTTTCCCTTTCCATCCAGTGGCTTTCATTACAAATCTTAGATTATCAGCAACGGATCTATCCATAAGAAGTTGAAAGTCTTGAAAGATTATACCAACCTTTCTTCTAAGTTCTAATATCTTCTTTCTTTTTAATTTTTTTAGAGTTTTTTCTTTAAATAAAATATCTCCACTACTAATAGCTAAATCTCCATAAATTGCTTTAAGAAGACTGCTTTTCCCACTTCCAGTTTTACCTACGAAATATACAAATTCTCCTTTATTTATCTTTAAATTAACTTCGTTAAGAATTATTTTATTTTGTTGTTTTATTTCAACATTTTTAAAGTCTAAAAAAAGGTTTTGATTCATGGTAGTATTATATCTTTTACATTCAAATTTATAATAATATAGAATACTTCTTTAATTCTTCTATTTAATGTTAACACATTGTAGTTGAAAATAATAGTAAAGCCATAATTCTTATGGGTCATCACTAACTATCTTTAGGAAATATCTGATTATAGGTTTTTAATGAATAAGATTTTAAAAGCATTTATTTTTTCTCTAGCAATAATTTTTGTAAATATTTCTATTGCACAAAAAACTTTTCTAAGAAATGATCCTTATAGAAATTATAAAATAGCTCAAGAACTTTTTGACAAAGAAAAGTATAGTTCAGCACAATACTATTTCAAGAATGTTATTAATAATTTCAGTAATCCTCAGGACGAGGTGAGAATAAATGCTGAATATTATTTTGCACTATGTGCATTAAAATTATATCATAGAAATGTTGAGACGATTTTAACTAGGTTTTCACTAGACCATCCAGACCATCCAAAATCTAAGGATATTTATTTCCAACTTGGAAAGCATTATTATCAAACTAAAAAGTTTAAAAAATCTATCGAATTTTTTGAAAAAGTTGATCAATATGATTTATCAAGTGAGGAACAAAGCGAGTATCTTTTTAAACTTGGATATTCAAAATTCATGAAGAAAAATCTTGCTGAATCAAAAGTTCATTTCAACGAGCTCTTGCAAAGTAAAACAGATTATGATGTTCCAGCTACATATTATTATAGCCACATAGCATATGCCCAGGGAAAGTACCAAACAGCTTTAGTTGGTTTTAGAAAAATTGCCAATAATAAAATGTTTAAGCCTATCATTCCTTATTATATTACTCAGATTTTATACCAACAAAATAAATACGACGAACTTATTGCCTATGGGCCACTGTATATTGATTCTGTTACAGAAAAAAGAAAAGGAGAGTTTGCTAAATTAATTGGAGATTCTTATTTCAAAAAAGATCAATACGAACGTTCTTTAAAATACTATCAAACTTTCATGAGAAATGCAAAATCAACCAGGGAAAGCAATTACCAAGTTGGCTATTGTTACTACAAAACAAAAAAGTATAAAAAAGCTATTGAAAGTTTTTCTAGAGTTGCTAATACAGACGATTCGTTAACACAGATATCCTACTACCATATGGCAGATTCTTATTTAAATCTTGACGAAAAAGATTATGCAAGAAATGCATTTCAGGAAGCGAGCAAGCTTAATTTTGATCTTGATATAAGACGAAATTCATTATTTAATTATGCAAAGTTGGCTTACGAACTAAGTTACAATCCATACGACGAGGCAATTAATGCCTTCCAGCAATTTATTGAAGATTTTCCAGATTCCGAAGATGCTAAAGATGCATACGAGTTTTTATTGAAAGTGTATCTAACAACTAAAAATTATGACGATGCACTTGCTTCAATGGATAAAATAAAAAACAAGGATCCAAGAATGCAGAAAGCCTATCAAACAATTGTATATAACAGAGCTGTAGAGCAGTACCACAATAGAGAATACAAAAATGCGATCGCAAACTTTGAGTTGGTTAAAAAGTATCCAATTGACCAAAATTTAAATGCGATGAGTCAGTTTTGGATTGGAGAATCAAATTATAATTTAAAAGAATATTTAAGAGCTGTGGAGAGTTACGAAAAATTTAGATTTATTAATGGAGCTATTTTAACCGATAAGTTTCTAGATTTAGATTTTCATATTGGATATAGTTATTTTGAAAAAGCCAATCCATACGTAAGCTTGTCAGGAAATGAAGCAAAAATTCAAAAAGAAGAACTTAGAAATGCTTTAAAATACTTTAGGAATTATATCCATCAATACAATTTACCAGATTCAAGTAATTATAAAATTGCACTATTAAGAATTGCTGATACTTATTTTTTACTTAAAGAAGATAGCTTAGCAATAGAAAATTATGCTTTGTCTTCAACCGTAGGAAATGAAGACCATTCTTACGCATTAAACCAAATGGCTACATCTCAAGGGCTAATTCAGGACTATAAAGGAAAAATAAATACTTTAAAAAGACTTACAGACCAATACCCTAACTCAAAGTATCAAGTTTCTTCACTTTTAAATCTAGCCCAAGCTTATAAGGATGAAAATAGAAATAAAGAGTCAATAGACACCTATCTAAAATTTATTAATGAATATCCCAATAACAATTTAATTTCTAAAGCATATGTGGAAATAGGGAGTATTTATTTAAAAGAACAAAACCATCAAGAAGCTGAAAAGTTTTTATTAACGGTAATGAATAATTATCCAGATGCAGAACAAGAAAATCAATTAGCTATTGAACTAATGATGGAAGTTTACAATCTAAGGGGGAATTTGACTGGATATTATGATTGGCTTAGTTCAAGAGGAATTGATGTAAGTGTTCAGGAAAAAGATTCAACTTTATGGAGGTCTGTTGTTATTGCAAGAGATAATGGAGATTGCAATACCCAAATTGAAAAAGCTTCTTATTATCTAGATAACATTGAAGAGCCTATAAGAGAAATTTCTGCACATTATTTTATGGCTAATTGTTATTATGCGGAGGATAAGAAAACACAAGCATTATTTCATTATGATTATATTACTGCAAAACCAAATAATAACTATTATGTAGAAGCTTTAAAGTACGCTGGGGAAATTACTTATGATGCTAAAGATTTCAAAAAGTCACTTACTTACTTTTCAGTTTTAGAAGATGTAAGTATTAATCAAGAAGACTTATCTATTGCTAAAAAGGGGCAGTTTTATTGTTTTCATTATTTAGACAGACCAAATTCTACCATTAAGTATGCAAAAAAAGTAATTCAGTTATCGGACTTAAATAATAAGCTTCAAGAGGATGCGTATTTATATTTGGGGCAATCTTATCAAAAAATAAATCAATTAGATAGCGCGAAACTGTATTACGATAGCGTTGTGCAGTTCACTAAAAGTATTGCTGCAGCTGAAGCAAAATACCACATTTGCGAGATTGCTTATAGAGATGAAGATTATACATCTTGTGAGTCTTTAATTATGGAGTTAGTTAAGCAAAAGCCGTCTTATGATTATTGGTTAGCAAAAGGAATACTATTACTAGGAGATAATTTTACAGCTCAGAAAGATTATTTCAATGCAAAACATAGTGTTAAAAGTATTTTAGACAACTACGATGGTTATAAAAAAGATGAAATTTTAGCAGAAGCAGTTCAAAAAATAGAATATATCCAGAATCTGGAACTTAATGAAATGCAAGAACAGCCAGAGCAAGAAGAATTGGAAATAGAACTAGAAACAATAGAAGAAAATTTAGAAAACACACCTAAAGTTTTAAATTCAAAGGAAGTTGATTCAAAGGAAATTAAGAAAGATGAAAATAAATAAACTCCAAATATTACTTTTTTTTATTTCAGCAATATTGAGTTTTAGTAGTGTAGCTCAGCAAAATGAGAACACCGAAACTTTTTTAGGAATTGGTTCTGGGAATAGAAAAATTGCTAAGATTCAAAAAACACCAATTTTTCCAATCCATACAGACTCTGTGACTATTTTGGACGATGTCAAATACTATTTAGAACCAAAGCGATATATGACAAATTATTCTATTGATAATATAAAGCCTGCAAGGTTAAAGATTACTGCTAATGGAGACAAACTTTATAGAGGATATCTAAAAGCTGGAGCTGGAACTTACCTAACACCATTATTGGAATTGAATTACGCTTCAAAAAGATCTAGAGACGAAAGTTGGGGTTTAAACTCTAGAACCAACGGTAGTTTTTCTAGTATTAAAGAAATGGGAAATACTAAATTTTCAGATTTAAATTTTGGAGGGTACTACCAAAAGTTTTTAATGAATTATGATTTGTGGTCTGAAGTTCAGTATGAAAGAAATTCATATCAATTTTATGGATTGGATTACAATGACAATTCTATGTATCAATTTTATGGTATAGACATTACTGATTCTTTAGGAATCGAATCGTTTAAAAATTCAGATACTCTTTTTAAGCAAAATTACGATTTATTGGACTTGCACGTAAAGTTTAATTCTAGAAATACTGGAAGAGACACCAATAAATTAAGAATTAAAAGTTGGGTAGATTTTCACCATCTTAATAGCAATTATAGTCTTTTCGAAAATCATTTTCTTTTGGGGGCTCATTCTGGTTGGCTGATATTGGATGAAGAATTTTTAGGAACTTTTGAATTGGATATAAATAATGTAAGTTCTCCAGACATTTTAGAACTTGACGAAAACAATATTATTCAGCCAAGTAACCAAAGTTCTAATACGTCTGGTATTGTTCGTTTTAGACCGCATATTTATTCAAGAAAAAATAATTTAATTTTTAAGGCTGGAATATCACTCCAGGCAAATATTAATGAAAATGCAAAATTTTATGTATTTCCAGACTTAGAGGTTAGCTACAGTCTCTTTAACAATGTATTTATTCCTTACGGAGGATGGGTTGGGAATGTGCAAAGAAATACTTTTAATGATATAAGGTTAGAAAATCCATTTATTTCTGAGGATGCAACACTTCAAAATACAGTTCAAAAAAGCAATATATTTGTTGGTGTTAGGGGTTCTTTAAGTAGTAAATTTACTTTTAACTTATCTAGTTCTTTCAAGAGTTTAGATAGTATGTATTTCTTTGTCCCAGATACAGCCTCGTCCTATGGAAATAAGTTCCAGATGATGTACGATAACCTTAGTCAAACATCCTTTCTTGCAGAACTCACTTATCAAGAATTAGAAAAATTAAAAATTTCAGCTAAGGGGGAATATTTTATGTATAGTCCTTCTAATTTTAGTCGTGCTTGGCAAAAGCCTGAATTCATTTTAACTTTATCTAGTATATTAGATTTATCAGATAAAATTGTTTTAAAATCCGATTTTTATTTGGTTGGTAAAAGAGAAGTTTTTTCGTATTCAGAGCCAGAATCAATATATGAACTAGAAGATGATAAATTCATCTACAGTTTACCAACTTTTGTAGATATGAATATTTCTGCTGAATATAGATACAATAAAAAAGTTTCTGCTTTTATTCAGTTCAATAATTTTACAGCCAAAAAATACCAATATTGGCAAAATTTTCCAGTACAATCTATCAATATTTTAGGTGGAATTACAATAAGTTTCTAATTGTTGAAAAGTATCCAGTTAATTGGACATTTTCTTCCTTTAAAAATGCTCTATAAATAGTATATTTGTTCATTCAAATTTTATCAAATGAGTGAAGAAAAAGATTATTCAGCAGACAGTATTCAGGCTCTCGAAGGCATGGAGCATGTTAGGATGCGTCCATCGATGTATATTGGAGATGTTGGTCAAAGAGGATTACACCATTTAGTATATGAAGTTGTAGATAATTCTATAGATGAGGCTTTAGCAGGACATTGTGATAAAGTTTCGGTATCCATTTTAGAAGGTAATGGGATTCGTGTAATGGATAATGGTCGAGGTATCCCTGTAGGAATACACAAAAAGGAAGGTGTTTCTGCCTTGCAAGTTGTAATGACAAAGATTGGTGCTGGAGGTAAATTTGATAAAGATTCCTACAAAGTTTCAGGTGGTTTGCATGGAGTTGGGGTCTCTGTGGTGAATGCTTTATCTAGCAATTTAAAAGCAAGTGTTTTTAAAGAAGGTAAAATTTATGTTCAAGAATACAAGCAAGGTAAGGAGCAATACTTAGTTAAAGAAGAAGGAACTACTGACTTAAAAGGAACTGAAGTTATATTTTACCCTGATCCTGAAATATTTGAAGCTCTTGAATACCAGTACGATATTTTGGCAACTAGAATGCGTGAATTGTCATTTCTTAACAAAGGCTTGACAATTGTAATGTCGGATGAACGTTCAGAATCTAAAAATGAAGATGGTAGTTCACCAGTAGAAACCTTTTACTCTGAAAAAGGTTTGTCAGAATTTGTTGAATTTTTGGACGGAACTAGAGAAAAATTAATACAGAATGTTGTAAGTGTTGAAGGAGAAAAAAATGGAATCCCTGTTGAAGTAGCTTTAATATACAACAATTCTTATGCTGAAAATATCCACTCATATGTAAATAATATTAACACCCATGAGGGAGGAACTCACCTTTCTGGTTTTAGAAGGGGATTGACTGGGACTTTGAAAAAGTATGCTGAAAAATCTGGAATGCTTGATAAATTGAAATTTGATATTTCAGGGGACGATTTTCGGGAAGGGTTGACTGCAATTGTTTCTGTGAAGGTTCAAGAACCTCAATTTGAGGGGCAGACAAAAACTAAATTAGGCAATAGAGAAGTAACTGCACCAGTAAGTCAAGCTGTAAGTGAAATGTTGAACGACTATTTAGAGGAAAATCCGGATGATGCAAAACAAATTGTGCAAAAGGTTATTCTAGCAGCAACTGCAAGACATGCAGCTACTAAGGCAAGAGAGATGGTTCAGCGTAAAAACCCTATGGGTGGTGCTGGGTTACCAGGTAAACTTTCTGATTGCGCTTCAAAAGACCCTACTGAATGTGAAGTTTACCTTGTAGAGGGAGATTCTGCTGGTGGAACAGCAAAACAAGGAAGAGATAGGCATTTCCAAGCAATTATGCCTTTAAGGGGAAAGATACTTAATGTTGAAAAAGCAATGCAACATAAGATTTTTGAAAATGAAGAAATTAAAAATATTTATACTGCACTTGGAGTCCGTGTTGGTACCGAAGATGATTCTAGGGCATTAAATATGGAAAAGCTGCGTTACCACAAAATAATAATAATGTGTGATGCAGACGTTGATGGAAGTCACATTCAAACTTTAATAATGACTTTTTTCTTTAGATACATGAAAGAGTTAATCGAAAATGGTTATTTATATATTGCTACTCCGCCACTGTATTTAATAAAGAAAGGCAAACAAGCCAAGTACGCTTGGGACGATAAACAAAGAAAAGATTATGTTGACCAAATGAAGGGTTCTGGAAGTGAATCTAGTGTTCATGTACAAAGGTACAAGGGGCTTGGTGAAATGAATGCAGAACAGCTTTGGGATACAACCATGTCAAAAGAAAATAGAACATTAAGAAAAGTTACTATTGAAAGTGCAGTGGAAGCAGACAGAATTTTTTCAATGTTAATGGGGGATGAGGTTCCACCAAGAAGAGAATTTATTGAAAAGAATGCTAAGTATGCAAATATTGATACTTAGTATTTAATTAAAATTTTAAACATAATATTATGAAAGTAACCATTGTAGGAGCTGGAAATGTAGGGTCAACTTGCGCCGATGCAATTGCCTGTAAAAGAATTGCAAGTGAAGTTGTGTTATTAGATATTAATGAGGGTTTTGCAGAGGGGAAAGCATTAGACATGACTCAAACTTCCTCATTACTTGGTTTCAATACTAAAATTGTTGGTAGCACTAGCGATTATTCCAAAACTGCTGGTAGTGATGTTGTTGTTATTACAAGTGGTATTCCAAGAAAGCCAGGCATGACTCGAGAAGAGCTTATCGGAGTTAATGCAGGGATAGTAAAAACTGTAACTAATAATATTTTAGAGCATTCACCAGAAGCGGTAATTGTTATTGTATCAAATCCCATGGATACTATGACCTATTTAACATTAAAAAAGAGTGGTTTAGATAAGCATCGAATCATAGGTATGGGGGGAGCTTTAGATAGTGCAAGATTTAGAACTTACTTATCAATAGCATTAGGAAAACCTTCAAATGATATTCATGGAATGGTCATAGGTGGTCACGGAGATACAACAATGATACCACTTACAAGACTTGCAACTTATAACGGAATTCCAATAAGTAATTTATTAGATAAAGATCATTTAGATAAAGTTGCCGCTGATACTATGGTAGGTGGTAAGACTCTTACTGGATTGTTAGGAACTTCAGCATGGTATGCACCAGGAGCAGCCGTAGCTTTTTTAGTAGATAGTATTCTTAATGATCAAAAAAGAATTATTCCTTGTTCTGTTTTCTTAGATGGAGAATATGGCCAGAAAGATATTTGTGTTGGAGTCCCGGTTATTGTTGGGAAAAATGGTTGGGAAAATATAGTGGATGTTGATTTAAATGATTCAGAAAAAGACTTATTTGAAAAAAGTGCAGCTGCAGTAAGAAATATGAATAGCGCATTAGCAAGTATCTAGATTAAGGCTATATTACATATTTATCTTTACTTTTAAGTTCATCTATAACACAACTATCCATCATAATTGATTTTCTGTTTCTAGAAATCATATCGTAAATGAAGTCTCTTATAAAGTTTGGAATTATATAGCTAACCGAAATTATTGCTTGCCAATTTTTCATCAAAATTGATATTTTAATTACCGCAAGCGATTTAGAGTAAATTTGTCCTTTGTAGTAGAGTATAATAGTCTCTTTGGGGTTAGGAAATTGGTTAAATTGTTTTTTAATTTCTTTAAATATATTGGACGTAGATGGACTTATTAAAATAGAGTCCGACTTGTCATTTTTTAAAATGTATTTCCCCCAAAAATTACAAAAAATGCAATCATCGTCTATGAAAACTATTGTAGAATTTTGATTTAACATTTAACAAACTTTAAAATATTTCTATGAATCCCGTCCTCAAGGATAATAAAATATATTCCATGGTTCAATTTACTTACTGGAACTGCACCTTTAGTATATCCACTTCCAACTTTTCTCCCAGTTAAGCTTAATATTTCAAAATAAAGCTGTTTTTTAAGATTTTTAATATTAATAATGTCTCTAGCTGGCACAGGAAATATTTCATATTTATTTTCTATTTCATATGGAATACTTGATGTCGAAATCAAAGAATCATAAGTACCCATAAATAGAGAAAGTCCACCTCTTTTATTTCCTATAATAAAATCAATTAAGGAGTCATTATTTAAATCAGAAATTGCTGGTGTGCTGTGAGTTCCTGCAAATATATTATTGAAGTTACTATCTACTAAATTAAAATTTCCGGAAAGATTATTGTTTATATTATTGTATTTATAAATAGCACCTCTTTTGCTTCCAACGTACAATTCAATATCCGAACCGTTTCTATGAAAAATTGGCGAACTCATTCCTATATTAGTCCACCACTCGGATACCGAAACTCCTCCAAATGTTTCAGACCTTAAATCAAAATTAAAATTAATAGAATCTCCAATATTTTCAATATAATTTAAATTTCCTATTGCCTCACCCACTACTAAATCTAAATCATTGTCATTATCTATATCAAAAAGTGTGGGATGAGCATTAAATCCAAAATCAAAAACATTATTAAAAATATCTGTTAAGGGTGATATGCTTAGGTTTAAATTTATTATTGCTGGATTTGAAGAAACGTTTTCTAAAAAGTGTAATTTTCCGCTATAGTCGCCTACAATTGCATCTAAATCCCCATCCCCATCTAGGTCTCCTAACGTTGGAATTAAATTAATATCGTTTATTTGGGAAGAAATATTTTGAAAATCACTAGAGGTTTTATTGAATATTGGATTTTCATTTGTGCCTACGTTTTCATAAGATTCTATGTAAGAATTATAATGAATCGGAATACTTAAATCAAATTCTCCAAAGTTAGAGACTAGAAGATCTAAAATTTGATCGTTATTTATATCTACTATTAATGGTTTAGATTCTCTCCCGAGTTCAATAGTATTTTCTTGTAGAAAATTTTTATTTTGTAAATAAAACTGAGGGGAATTATTGCCTCCAAAATTTTTATAGAACCAAATACTCTCCTTATCAGCAGACTCACTTGTAGAGTTTGGGGATACTATCAAATCTTTTATACCATCGTGGTCCATATCTTCATAAAATGTGGCTGGAAAGAGGTGTAAATCAGCTGGCACGGAGTAGCTTGGAAAAAGTGTATCCTGAGAAATAAAGGAGGTGTTTAAGTTAACTCCTATGCTGTCATTGTATAATGCTACAAGATTGCTGTATGAAACATCGCCAAGAATTAGATCCTTTACTAGGTCGTTATTTAAATCTAAAGACAGGATGGTTGAACCGCTGTGTCTTAAATTATTTCTATTAATACTTATTGAGTCTTCAGGGTTTGGGACATTAAATAAACAGGTATCAAATAAGGTGCAGGTATTAGACAATCCAGATTCACTAAAATTGCCCCAACAAGCATTTTTCATTTCAAAAATTAAGGTATCTAAATCGTTCGAGATATTTTTATGGTATTCAATTACTGATCCTTGAACTCCAAAATTCAAAATATCCAAATCTCCATCGTTATCTATGTCACTAATACAAGGAACATCAGAAGACACAACATAAATATTTACATCGTTATTGTATTGAGAAGATAAAATATATGGCACATTAGCATTGATAGAAGATTGAAAAAAACTCAAAGAGTTAAAGGATAGTTCATTTCCACTAGAAGTATTTTTCCAAAGTCCTATTCCCCCTGAAACATAACTAAATAAATCTTTTTTTCCATCATTGTTAAAGTCTCTTAGTAAAACCCAGTTTTTTAAATCAGATGGAAATAATTTTTCATATTCTGGTGCATATATAAAATTATTATTTTCAGAAATAAAGGTAATTACTTTGTCACTAGACCTATCAAAGACAAATAAATCTTCAATTTGATCATTATTTAAGTCAATTTTCGAAATTTGTGCAGAATTAAACCCTCCTGTCCATGGGTTTAAAAGCGTATCGTTATTTACAATTACTGGAATACTGTTTTGCTGAACTAATGAAAAGTTCTGGCCTTTTAATTGAGAAAAAGATATTAATAAAAATGAAAGTATTGATATTTTTTTGGACAGAGTTAAATACATTAATATTTATACGATTTATTTTAAAAGATTGATGGTTAAGTTCTTTAAATTATTGATAATCTAGTTAATACAAATGTAGTTCTTAAAGTCAAACATTGTTAACTTGTTGTGGAATTGTTGGTAATAACCAATTGAAATTTTATATTTGCGCCCTCAATTTTATTTATATTATTAACAAAAAAAATTTTAATGCGAAATAGAAGTGCAATATGGGTATTTACCATTTTATTATTTTTAGCCTGTTTATATCAGCTTTCCTTCTCTTGGGTAACCAAATCTTTTGAAACAGATATTCACGATTTAGCAGAGCAAAAGTACGACTCTCTCTCCAATGAAGCGATTGAATTTGTAATCAATCAAGATACTCTAGTGATAGGAGCTGATAAAGAAAAACAACAAATTGTTTCCTACTATGAACAAAAATTACTAGCAGAAAACAGAGACCAACCGACCTATCCAATCTTAGATTTAGATTACCAAAGATGTAAAGACCAAGAATTAGGTCTTGGTCTAGATCTTCAGGGAGGTATGAGTGTTACTCTAGAAGTTTCTATTGAAGATTTAGTAAAGAATTTTGCTGGAAATTCATCCAAAATTTCATTTAAAAACCCTTTTAATGCCGCTCTCAAAGATTTTAAAGAAGGATCTACTACAGTAGATTCAGACAGCGATGATTTTATAGGTCTATTTTATGCTCATTATAAAGAGATTTATCCAAAAAATCCTCCTATGATTTTCTTTAGTAATGGACTTAAAGATTATATGGACATTAATTCGGTTGAAAAAACATCAGTTAATAAAAATGACCAAATAATCCAAACTCTTAGAGATTTGAGTGAAGATGCTATACAAAAAACACATAGAATAATAGAATCTAGAATCAATAAATTCGGTGTTAGCCAGCCTAATATTAAAAAGCTTGCTGTTTCTGGTAGGCTTCAGATTGAACTCCCTGGAGCAAAGGACAAAAATAGAATTAGAAATTTACTTCAGTCTACTGCAAGTTTAGAATTTTGGGACGGTGCTCACGCAGATTGGACAGATGAGTTCTTAGAGCTGAATAAAGCGGTTTCCAAAGAGTCATCTATCGAAATTGAATCAGATTTCAAAGAAATAACTCAAGATTCCTTAAATTCTTTATCTGCCATTGAATTAGAATCTTACATGAATGATAAGAAAGCTAATGATTCTTTGCTTGAAGAAAAATCTTTAGAAAGAGCAATTCAAGACTCTATTATGTTAGCCGATGGAAAGATATTAAATGGTACTCTTTGGTTCATTCATACATCAAACAGCCCATATATTGGGGTCGCAAAGTCTGTGGATACTGCTAAAATTAATTCTATTCTTAAGTCTAAGGTGGCAAGAGATATTTTTAATCTTAGAAGACATAAATTTTTATGGTCAAGAGATGTGAGTAAGTACGAAACTTCTCAAAGTTTTACTGGTCATACTTTAATGGCAATTGAAATACCAACCAGTGGAGAGCCCAAGATTAATGGTGAAGATGTGGTCAATGCTTCGCAAAGCTTCGATAATGATTCAAAACCATCAGTTGCACTTTCTTTTAACTCAAATGTTGCAGATGTTTGGGCAAAGTGGACAGAACAGAAAGTTGGAAAAGTAATAGCAATTGTTTTAGACGATCAGGTTTTTTCATCTCCTTTTATAAGGCAAAAAATAACGGGTGGAAATACAGAAATTTCAGGTGGATTTGAAACAATTGAAGAGGCGCAAGATTTAGCCAATATTTTAAAAGCTGGTTCTCTTCCAGTTCCTGCTGTGATTGTTGATGAAGCTATTGTTGGTCCTTCCCTTGGTGAGGAAAATATTAATTCTGGATTATGGTCCTTTTTCTTTGCTTTTTTATTGGTTCTTTTTTATATGATATTTTATTATAAAAGAGCAGGATGGGTTGCAAATGTCGCATTGATAGCAAATGTCTTTTTTATCATCGGAACGTTAGCTTCTTTAGGAGCAGCTTTAACATTGCCTGGTATAGCAGGTTTGGTCTTAACTATTGGAATGTCGGTAGACGCAAATGTACTTATTTATGAGAGAGTAAGAGAGGAACTGAAAAATGGAAAGGGAATTAAATTAGCTATTCAGGACGGTTATAAGCATGCTTATTCTGCAATTATTGATGCTAATGTAACTTCACTTCTTACAGCAGTTGTTCTAGCTTACTTTGGTTCTGGACCAATTCAAGGGTTTGCTACTACATTAATAATAGGTGTTTTTACTTCACTTTTTTCTGCAATTTTTATAACTAGATTAATTTTCTCCTACTTTTTAGACACAAAAAGGGACGTTCATTTTTCTAGAAAATTTACAGAAAATTTATTTACTGGAAGTACGATTGAATTTTTAAAGAAAAGAAAAGTATTTTATGTCTTTTCAGCATTGATTGTTGGCTTTGGTATTTTTTCATTATCTACAAAGGGATTAGATGGTGGTGTTGAATTTACTGGTGGAAGAACTTACAGAGTTGAGTTTTCTGAAAAAATAGATAAATCAGAAGTTCAAAATGCGATAAGTAATAGATGTGTTGATGACAATGGAAATAATATTGCACCAGAAGTTAAAACGGTAGATAACGCATATACTTTAGAAATAACTACAAAATACCTAGAAAAATCAGTTCTTAAAAATAAAGTTAAAGTTGCAAAAATAGATGCTTCACTAGCTCAAGCATTTAAGGATTTAGGTTATTCAAATATTGAGGACGTCAATGAGGGTATGACTTATAATCTTTTGACATCAAGAGGGGTTGAGAGTCAGATTTCAGATGAATTAATAAAAGGTTCATTTTTGGCAGTAATATTTTCTTTATTTATCATCTTTATATATATCGCTTATAGATTTAGAAAATGGCAATTTGGATTAGGTGCATTAATTGCGATGTTCCATGATGTTTTAATTGTATTGGGATTATTTTCAATATTTTATAATATTGTTCCTTTCTCTATGGAAATTGACCAAGCCTTTATTGCCGCAATTCTTACTGTTGTAGGATATTCTATAAACGATACTGTTGTTGTTTTTGATAGAATCAGAGAATATTCTGTCCTTCATAAAAAGTCTTCTGCTGTTCAAGTAGTTGATAGGGCTTTAAATAGTACACTTTCTAGAACTATTAATACTTCTTTAAGCACCTTCTTAGTTCTTCTAACAATATTTATTTTTGGAGGAGAGTCTATTAAAGGTTTTGCTTTTGCTTTAATGGTTGGCGTAGTTGTAGGAACTTATTCTTCATTATTTATTGCAACACCGCTTGTTGTAGATTTATCAAAAAATAAAATCAAAGCTTAATGTTTTTTAGTCTCCAGCTATTACTATTAGAAGGAATTAGCGCAGGAGAACTTATTTTTGTTTTCTTAGTTGTTCTATTATTTTTCGGTTCTAAAAGCATTCCAAAAATTGCAAGAAGCCTTGGCAGAGGAATGAGACAATTAAGAGACGCCTCTCAACAAATTCAGGACGATATTAAGTCAGCTGCATTTGATGAGGATGATGTTACTGGATTTCCAGTTGGTAAGAAAAAGAATAAAGAATAAACTTTTCGTTTACTAGATTTTAGCAGATTTTACAGTTTTAACTATTCTTCCAGCAATTTTATAAGGGTCTCCGTTAGATGCAGGCCTTCTGTCTTCAAGCCAACCTTTCCAACCTTGCTCAACAGTAATAATTGGAATTCTTATCGATGCTCCTCTGTCAGAAACTCCGTAGCTAAAGTCTGTAATTGCTGCAGTTTCGTGAAGCCCAGTTAATCTTTGGTCATTAAATTCGCCATAAACTTCTATGTGTTCCTTGGTAACAGGTCTAAACGCTTCACATACTTTTTCATAGATTTCCTGAGATCCACAAGTTCTAAGCAATGTGTTAGAGAAGTTTGCATGCATTCCAGATCCATTCCAATCTCCTTTGACAGGCTTTGGGTGGTATTCTATATAATATCCATGGTCTTCAGTCAATCTATCTAAAATATATCTTGCAATCCACATCTCATCTCCAGCTTTCTTAGCTCCTTTTGCGAATAGTTGAAATTCCCACTGACCACTAGCGACTTCCTGGTTGATTCCTTCTATATTAATCCCAGCTTCTATGCATATATCAGCGTGTTCTTCTACTAAATGTCTTCCATGTGTGTTTTTTCCGCCTACTGAACAATAATACATCCCTTGAGGTCCAGGATATCCTCCAACAGGGAAACCTAAGGGAAGCTGAGTATTTACATCCATAATGAAATACTCTTGTTCAAAACCAAACCAAAAGTCATTATCATCATCGTCAATTTTTGCTCTTGCGTTAGATTCATGGGGAGTTCCATCCGAATTTAAAACTTCTGTCATAACTAGAAATCCATTTTCTCTTACTGGGTCTGGATAACATGCAACTGGCTTTAATAAGCAATCTGATGAGTTTCCTTCAGCTTGTTTGGTAGAACTTCCGTCAAAAGACCAAATAGGACAGTCTTTAAGTTCTCCACTAAAATCTTCAATTATTTTAGTTTTACTTCTCATATTTTGAGTTGGATTATATCCGTCCAGCCAAATGTATTCTAATTTTGATTTTGCCATTTCAATAAATTATAATTAAAGTTGTAACAAATATATATTTTTCCATTTTTTAATTTCCTTTTTTAAATTGATTTATGGATATTATTTATTAACAAAACAGGACCTTAGTGTTAATTAAACACTAAATTCAGATAAAATACATTACTACTTTATTTAATTATATTTTATAAAATCTTAAGGAGATTTTAAGATTTATGAATTTTTAAGGAAATAATTAGTTATTTTAGCATTAAATTACAATTATGAAACAATTTATTTTTAGTAGACTTTTTTTTAGAACTACAAAAACCTTGTTGATTTTGTCCTTCTTTTTGTCTTTGAATACTTTTTACTCTCAGAGTCAAAACCCATATATTATTCAAGCAGATTTAAATTTTAAAAACGAAGCATATTTTGATGCAATTGATCTTTATAAAAAGGGAGAAGTAAAAGAAAAAGATATTGAGGAAAAAGGCAGAATTAATTTTCAAATTGCGGAATGTTATAGATTGGATGTTGAGCCTGCTCAAGCAGAAACGTATTACAGAAGAGCTTTTAAACTAAAATATCAAAAAAACCATCCTAAATTATATATTTTGCTTGCCGATGTCTTGGTAGAAGAAGGAGAATATGAATCTGCAGCTGAAAATATTAGAAAATATTTAGAAATCTTCCCTGATGATGAGCATGCAAATATTTTACTTTCATCCTGTGAGCATTATGCAGAATGGGTAAGAAACAAGACCAAACACATCATTCAAAATGAAAGACAAATTAATACTGAACACTACGATTATTCACCTGCTTGGGGAGATATAAATCATAATACAATTGTTTTTGTTTCTGCTAGAGATGGTTCTAACGGGGACGGCATTGACTCTAGGACAGGAGATAGTTTCATGGATTTATGGTCTACAACTAGAGATAATAATGGTAAATGGAGCGAACCTCAACTACTACCCAATTCTATTAATTCTAAAGATAACGAAGGTCCTTCGGTTTTATCACCATCGGGTGAAGAAATTTATTTTACAAGATGTCCTAGAATGAAAAAAGTCGATTTAGGTTGTGGCATATTTTACTCCAAAAGAAAAGGAGATTCTTGGACACAAGCAAAGGAAGTAAAATTAAAGCCTGAAGATGCTGACACCTTATCTTGTGGTCATCCTGCAATGGATTCTGAAATGAAAATAATGATTTTTTCCGCTGATTTTCCAGGAGGATATGGGATGCATGATTTATGGATTTCTGAATATGATGCTAGGGAAGAGACTTGGATGACACCTGTGAATTTAGGTCCCGATATTAATAGTATAGGTGATGAAATGTTTCCACATCTTTCAGATAACGGAGATTTATATTTTTCATCTGACAGTTACGAAGGATTTGGTGGGTTAGACATGTTTAAAGCAAAAAAAATTGGGGAAAATAAGTGGGGTGAAATAGAAAACTTAAGATATCCTTTAAATTCAAATGAGCATGATTTTGGGATTATTTTTGAAAGAAATACAGATAGAAGAGGACTGTTTACATCTTCAAGAGAGGGAACAAAAGGACATGATGATATTTTTAATTTCAACATACCACCTGTATTATTAAAATATTATGTTGAAGTAACCAACTCAGAAACTGGTGATCCAGTTCCTGGTGCAACTGTTAAAGTCACTGCAATTGATACATCTGGTGGTATTAGAGACGAGTTTGTTCAAACAACAGATATCGATGGAACTATTCTTTTTAACGAAATTTCTAAAGGTAAAAGATATATCGAACACGATTTAGTTTATGAAGTTGAATGTCAAAAAGATAGCTTTTTAGTTAGAAAGTCAAAATTTTCAACCTTCAACTTAGAAGACAATAAAACTTTTTATGATCCTTTTGAGGTCCAACCAGTTGGAGATAAAGCAATTGATTTCCCAGAAGTACAATATGCTTTAAATAAAGCGGATCTCTTGGTAGATACTTTAGAAACTTCTACAGGTAAAATAAATTCAAAGGATTCTTTAGATTTTCTTTACAACACTTTAATTGATAATCCGACTATCGTTATTGAACTGCAAGCCCACACAGATTGTCGAGGAGGTAATGATTACAATCAAAAACTTTCTCAGAGAAGAGCCCAGTCATGTGTAGATTATTTAATTTCAAAAGGAATTCCAGCTGAACGTATGGAAGCTGTAGGGTATGGAGAAGATATACCAAAAATGGAGGGTTTAGAATGTGATGCAATATCAAATTTATCTACCCAGGAAGAACAAGAAGCAGCTCACCAAAAAAATAGAAGAACTCAATTCATTGTTCTTAACTTTGACTACGTTCCTAAAGATAATTAGTAATATATTATTCCCTCAAGGGACCACTTTAATGAAAGATGATTCTAGATATGCCCAAAGAGGCGTTAGTTCAGGAAAGGAAGAAGTTCACAAAGCAATTAAAAATATTGACAAAGGGCTATTCCCTAAAGCTTTTTGTAAAATAGTTCCAGATTTTTTATCCAATAGCGATGACCATTGCATTGTTATGCATGCAGATGGTGCAGGCACCAAATCTTCTTTAGCTTATGCATATTGGAAAGAGACTGGAGATCTTTCTGTATGGAAAGGAATAGCACAAGACGCACTTATAATGAATATCGACGATTTACTTTGTGTTGGAGCAGTTGAAAATATTTTAGTTTCTTCAACAATTGGAAGAAATAAAAATAAAGTTCCTGGCGAGGTAATAACTGCTATTATTCAAGGTTCTGAAGAAATTTTAGAAGAACTTAGATCGTTTGGCTTAAGTATTCATTCTACTGGAGGAGAAACTGCCGATGTTGGAGATTTAGTTAGAACAATTATTGTGGATTCTACTGTAGTTGCAAGAATGAAAAGATCGGAGGTCATCTCCAATAAGAATATCCAACCTGGTGATGCCATCATAGGGTTATCTTCCTATGGTAAAACATCCTATGAAAAACAATACAATGGCGGAATGGGAAGTAATGGATTAACATCTGCTAGACACGACGTTTTTGGGAAAAATATTGCTGAAAAATATCCGGAAACCTACGATCATAGTATTAATTCTTCTTTGGTCTACTCTGGCTCTAAAGAATTGACTAGTGCTGTTAAAGATTCACCTATAAATGCAGGTAAACTAGTACTATCCCCTACTAGAACATATGCTCCAGTAGTTTGTAAAATTTTAGAAAAACATAGGTCAGATATTAACGGAATGGTTCATTGTAGTGGAGGCGCACAAACAAAAATTCTTCATTTTATCGATAAAAATCATATAATTAAAGACAATCTTTTTCCTGTTCCTCCTTTATTTAATTTAATTCAGGAAGAATCCCAAACTCCTTGGGAAGAAATGTATAAGGTTTTTAATATGGGACATAGAATGGAGATATATACCAACCCAAAAAACATACAATCTATAATTAACATATGTAATGAGTTTAATTTGGAGGCTAAACAAATAGGAAGAGTTGAAGATTTGAGTTCTAAAAAGCTAACTATTATTTCAGAAAAGGGGGAATTTACTTACTAATGGGTGATAAGGGATTACTTAACAAATTAGAACAAATCGCCATTAAATATGACGAGATATCTAAACAGATGGTTGATCCTGATGTTATTAATGACATGAAGAGGTATGTAAGTTTAAATAAAGAATATAAAGAACTTACAGAAGTTGTAAATACTTACAATTCTTACAAAGATATACTTGACAATATAGAAAATGCAAAATCCATTTTACAAACGGAAACTGACGCAGAGTTTAAAGATATGGCCCGAGAAGAGCTGGAGGAATTTCAGCGTACAAAGATCGATTTAGATGAAAAAATTAAATGGTTGTTAATTCCTAAAGATCCGAATGACAATAAAAATGTCATTATGGAAATCAGGTCTGGAACAGGAGGCGATGAAGCGTGTATTTTTGTAGAAGATATTTTCAGAATGTTTACTATGTATTTCAAAGAAAAATCATGGAGTTTTGAAGTTCTTAATTCTAATGAAGGGGGTACAAAAGGATTTAGAGAAATATCGCTCAGTATTTCTGGAGAAGAAGTTTATGGGAAATTAAAATTTGAATCTGGAGTTCATAGAGTTCAGAGAGTTCCTGAAACAGAATCTCAAGGCAGAGTTCACACATCAGCTATTACTGTAGCTGTTCTTCCTGAAGCGGAAGAAGTAGATTTTGAACTTAATTTAACAGATGTAAAAAAAGATACCTTTAGAGCTTCTGGTGCTGGGGGACAACATGTAAATAAAACCGAATCTGCAGTTAGGGTTACTCACTTGCCAACTGGAACAGTAGTAGAATGTCAGGATGGACGTTCACAGCACAAGAACTATGAAAAAGCACTAAAGGTTTTAAGATCTAGATTGTATCAAGCAGAAGAAGAAAGATTGGATAAAGAAAGGGCAGATGAAAGAAAATCATTAATATCTACTGGGGATAGATCTGCAAAAATAAGAACTTACAATTATCCACAGGGCAGAATTACAGACCACAGAATAAACAAGACCATCTATAGTCTTTCTAACTTTATGAATGGTGACATTCAGGAAATGATAGATGCATTAATAATGGCTGAAAATGCAGAGAAGTTAAATGAAAGTAAATTAGACGAAGTATGACTAGAAATAAAATTATAGAGCAAATACATCATAAAAAATCTTTTTTATGTGTAGGCTTAGATACTGATATTTCTAAAATACCAAAATATTTATTGGATTTTGAAGATCCTGTTTTTGAATTTAACAAAAGAATTATCGATGCTACAAAAGATCTTTGTATAGCTTATAAACCTAATATAGCGTTCTATGAATCTATGGGAATTGATGGCTGGAAAAGTCTAAAGAAAACAATAGAATATATTCCTGAAGATATTTTCACTATTGCAGATGCCAAAAGGGGGGATATTGGAAATACATCTAAAAAGTATGCTGAAACTTTTTTTTCAACTTATAATTTTGACTCAATAACAGTTGCTCCATATATGGGAGAAGATTCCATTACTCCATTCCTTGAATATCCAAATAAATGGACAATTGTTTTAGGTCTAACAAGTAATGATGGTTCAAAATCGTTTCAAAATTTAGCCTTAGAAAAAGGAAATTTTCTTTTCCAAGAAGTTTTGGAATCTTCTAGTAAATGGGGAACTAAATCAAATATGATGTATGTTGTTGGAGCTACCAAAGCAAAAGATTTACTTGAAATAAGAAAGATTATACCAGAACATTTTTTACTAATTCCAGGAATAGGAGCACAGGGAGGAGATTTAGACGAAGTAATTAAAAATGGAATTAATAATGATGTAGGTTTATTGATCAATTCTTCTAGAGGAATAATTTATGCTGGGAATGATCGGAATTTTGATTCAAAATCTAGAGAAGAAGCTTTGAAAATTAAAAATAAAATGTCTAATTACTTATAATTTTAAATCATGAAAATTTATCATTCCTTATTAAATAAAATTTTAAGTTTTTTTGAGAAGCGAGCTTTTGGAGTAAGTGAGTGGTTAGGAACCAAATTTGGCATCAATCCAGCATTAGTTAGAAAGTTTTTTATTTATTTAAGCTTTGTAACTCTTGGAAGTCCCCTTTTAATTTATTTTCCAATGGCTTATTTTTTAGAAAATAAGGATAAATTATATTGGAGAAAAAAAAGAAAAACTGTTTGGGATTTTAAGTAATTAGAAAGTTTAAAATGGTCAAAAAGAAAATTTTAGTTACAGGAGCCAATGGGTTATTAGGTCAAAAAATTATCTACAATTTAAAAAACAGAACAGATGTTTCTTTATTGGCTTGTTCTAGAGGTGTTAATAGACTTATAGAAACTAATGGATATAAGTATATAGAATTAGACATAACCAACAAAAATCAAGTTCAAAAGGTTATATCGATAGAAAAACCAGATGCTGTAATAAATTGTGCAGCTATGACTAATGTAGATAAATGCGAGAAAAATCAAAAAGAGTGTTGGGAAATTAATGTAGATGCTGTTGAGAATATTGCAAATTCTTGTGAGTTAGTTAAGGCCCATTTATTGCATTTGAGTACAGATTTTGTTTTTGACGGAACTGCAGGACCTTATAACGAAACTGACCAACCAAATCCCCTGCACTTCTATGCCGAATCCAAACTTAAATCTGAAGAGATTGTTCAAAAAACTTTAACCAATTGGAGTATTGCAAGAACCATTATAATTTATGGAATTACTGATAATATGAGTCGTTCTAATATTGTTTTGTGGGCTAAAAGTGAAATAGACAAAGGGAATACCATTAACGTAGTAAAGGATCAATATAGGTCTCCAACATTAGCAGAAGATTTAGCAAAAGGTTGTATTTCTATTATAGACAAGTCAGCATATGGCCTATACCATCTTTCAGGACCAAAAACTTACAGTATTTTAGATTTAGTTTATCAAGTCGCAGATTTTTATAATTTAGATAAATCATTTATAAACCCTGTTACTTCAGCATCTTTAAAACAGCCTGCTAAAAGACCATTAGTTACGGGGTTCGATATTGGTAAGGCAAAGAGGGATTTAGGTTATAACCCTGTTGATTTTGAAGAGGGAATAAAAATAATGCACCAACAAATAAAAAAATATGAAGTTTAAAATAACTACCATCTCGTTAATGATATTACCAAATTTTATATTGGCACAAGCCCAACAAGCTAATGAAATGGGGTTAGATCAAAAAATTGACAAAGCCTTTAAACCTTTTTCTGATTTTGTTTCAAATGTTGTATTTTTTGAGGTGTTTAACGGAGCACCATTTGTAATAGTATTATTGGTTCTTAGTGCCATGTTCTTCACCTTATATTTTGGATTCCCAAATATTAAATATTTTGGAAAAGCTATAGGTGTCGTAAGAGGTAAATACGACCATGTAGATAAACCTAGCTCTGTAAATTCAGACTTGGCAGTAGATGGAGATATAAAAGACACAATTTCTGACGAAAGTAAACAAGGGGAGGTAACACATTTTCAAGCATTAGCAACAGCTGTTTCAGGAACAGTAGGAAATGGTAATATTGCTGGTGTTGCTCTAGCAATTGCTCTTGGTGGGCCGGGAGCAACTTTCTGGATGATTATTTGTGGTTTATTGGGAATGTCTACAAAATTTGTGGAATGTACATTAGGTGTTCAATATAGAGACATTGGGGAAGATGGTACTGTTTATGGAGGCCCCATGTATTATTTAAGCAAAGGATTAAAAGAAAAAGGTTTTAAAACCCTTGGAAAAATAACTGCAGTATTATTTGCAATTTTTTGTATAGGAGGTTCTTTTGGTGGTGGTAATGCAGCACAATCCAATCAAGCTACAATAGTCATTAAAGACTTACTTGGCTTAGACAGCACAAGTGCAGGTGCAGTAATTGGAATTATTTTAGCATTACTTGTTGGTATTATAATAATCGGGGGCATAAAAAGAATAGCATCAGTTACAGAAAAAATTGTTCCTTTTATGGCATTACTTTATTTACTAGCCTGCATATATATTATTATTCTCAATTTTAATCTAGTGGACAATGCCTTTAGTCTAATAATTACTCAAGCATTTAACCCAAAGGCAATTGGTGTTGGTGGAGTTATTGGTGTTTTGCTCGTTGGTTTTAAAAGGGCTGCTTTTTCAAATGAAGCTGGTGCTGGTTCTGCATCGATTGCCCATTCTGCCGTTAAAACAAAATATTCTGCATCTGAAGGACTTGTTGCTTTATTAGAACCATTTATCGATACTGTGGTTATTTGCACAATGACAGCTTTAGTAATTATCATTTTCAATTTTGGTGGTGCATTTGAGTATGGAGGTACCAACGGAGCTGTTTTAATTGACGGTATTGCATATGAGGGAGCGGGAATAACCTCTATGGCATTTGCTGAGTATATTCCTTATTCAAATGTTTTTCTAACAATTGCAGTTGTGTTATTTGCCGTTTCAACGATGATATCATGGTCTTATTATGGTCTTCAGTCTTGGAAATATCTATTTGGTAGAGGAAGAGCAGCAGATTTAACTTACAAAGTTCTTTTCTTAGTTTTTGTTATTATTGGTGCTGCAGCAAGTATGAATTCTATTTGGGCATTTTCAGATGCTATGATATTTGCTATGGTTTTTCCAAATATGGTTGGACTTTATTTTTTATTTCCAGTAGTCAAAAAACAACTTGCTAGATATTTAGACGCTATTAATAATGAATGAGAATCTTGATGTTTAAATTGGGCAATGAAGTTTAATATACTTTACTCGCCTTCCCAGCGTAGAGGAATTATCTTTCTTCTTATAATTTTCATTTCATATTTTATTTTTCTTTTTTATGAAAGAAATTCTTTAGAAAATATTTCTCCAATAGTTGTTGTAGAGAGTGAGAGAATAGAGACTTTAGAATTTGAAAAGCCCATTATTATCCCCGAAAATAAAAATCCTAATTTTTGGAAAAGAAAAGACTGGAATCAGTTAGGTTTCTCTAACTCTCAAATTCAGATAATTGAAAATTATCAGAAAA
>JAYNHP010000007.1:0-7825 GCA_038108155.1 Flavobacteriales bacterium
GTCAAAACCTTTGTAATCTAGTTGCCCTATGGCTCGCTGAGCAGTAGTCTTGGCCAAAACTTTACTAATTTGTCTTCTTTTCACCTTTTTAGAAAGATTTTTCCAAATATTTTTTCTAGCCTGATGAATTATTTTCTCATCCAAATCTTTTAAAATAACATCCATTCCAGAATTGATTGAAACTTCTGTTATTCCCTCTCCCATAAAACCTGCTCCAATAACCCCAATTTTTTCTGTGTTTTTCAACTCTACTTTATATGGATTTTTCTTTTTATCAATAGTGATAAAAAATAAATTTCTAAGTGCAGAAGAAACATCGGAAAGAATTAACTCCTCAAACTTGATTACCTCGGCTTCATATCCAGCTTTCATTCCTTTTTGCAAACCAATTTTAGCACATTCTATTATTTCAAGTGGTGCAGGATAATTTCCTTTGGTCAATTTCAATACTGTTTTTTTAGCTTGACTAAATACAATGGATCTGCCAATGGAAGTACCATCCAATAATTTAGTAACCACACTCTTTTTTAATTTCTTTCTTTTAAACTTATTGTTCGCTATTTCTAAAACTATTTTTTTTGCTGCTTTGTGTAATTTACTGTGATGCACTACCTCGTCTACCAATCCTATTTTCTTAGCCTTAAAAGGAAATATATTTTTTCCTGTTAGCATCATATCTAGTGATGCTTGTAGTCCAACCAATCTTGGCAATCTTTGAGTACCGCCACCGCCAGGAAGTAGTCCTAATTTCACTTCTGGAAGAGCCAACTTTGTCTTGGAATCGTCTGAACAAACTCTAGCATTACAAGCAAGAGAAATCTCCACCCCCAAACCATAACAAGTACCGTGGATTGCAGAAACAATTGGTTTTTTAGAATCTTCAATTTTTTGCAATAATTCGTGCCCTTTTCTACTAAAAGGTTGAAAATCTCCTACTTTTTCTCCTTTGAAAGATTTAATATCTGCTCCAGCTATAAAATCCTTTTTACCGCTAATTAATATGGCACCAATTACTTCTTTATTGTTTTCAATTTCATTAAATACTTTTTCAAAATCTCCAATTAAACTTGGAGATACAATATTCATTTTGTCTTTTTGAGAATCTATCCAAATAGTAGCTATTCCCTTCTCAATTTCTAACCTAAAAAGATCTGTTTTCATCTTTCTTCGTATTTTTTTATTACCATAGCATGACCGTGTGCACCAGCCGCACATGCAGACAACATAGCATATTTACCATTTTCTTCAATTAATCTGTTTGCAGCAGTGGTTAAAAGTCTTGCACCTGTTGCACCAAAAGGATGACCAATAGAGAGCGATCCTCCCCATTTATTCACTTTATCTAGATCGATTTTTCCAACTGCTTTCTCTCTATCAAGTCGAGTTTTACAAAACACTTCGTCGTTCAAACATTTTAAGTTCGTAAGTACTTGTCCAGCAAAAGCTTCGTGAATTTCAAATACATCAATATCTTTTAAGTTCAATTTTGTTTTTTTGAGTAATTTACTCATAGCAAAAGCAGGACCTAGTAACAATTCATCTTCTAACCTTTGACCAGTAAAACAATAATCTATAATTTCTGCTTTTGGCTTTAAATTTAACTCCTTAGCTTTAGATTCTGTCATAAGCAAGCATACTGCACCACCATCGCTTAAAAAGGAAGAATTGGCAGCAGTTAACGTTCCATGTATTTTATCAAATGCTGGTCTGAGCTTTGCCAGCTTTTCAGGTTTTGACCCACTCCTTATTCCATTGTCTTTTTGAATCATTTTAAATTTTGGATCTACCTGTACTGCAACAACCTCTTTTGCATGATGACCATTCTGCCATGCTTTCTCAGCATTGTCGTGAGATCTAATTGCAAATAAATCTTGTTCTTCTCTTGGAATTTGATGTTTAGCTACCATAATATCGCAATCTTCTCCCATTGTTTTTTGAGTAGTATATTCTGAAATAGAAGGAACTTCAGGTAAAAAATCTTTTAATTTAAAACCTAATGCATATTTAATCATTTGAGAAAAAGATTTTATTTTAGTTCCCTTCATCAATTTGGTTCTCATATGCTTTTTATAACCAATCGGGGTTTCGGAAGCACTATCGGCTCCACCTGCAATAACTACATTAGACTGCCCAGTTGCAATTTCTCCAATCGCAGTTGCAATTGCTCTATTGGCAGAAATACAAGCTTGACTTACCGTATGACAAGGAGTAGAGTAGGGTATTCCAGCTGTTAAAGCAGCTTCTCTTGCTAAATTGCTTGTTTTAAGGGTGGAAATTACACAACCCATAATAACACTATCTACTTCATTTGGTTCTATACCTGTTTTATTAATTAGTCCTTTGATAGATAACTGACCTAGTTCATAAGTCATAGTATTTAAGAAATCGGTTTCAGATCTTAAAAACGGGGTTCTACAACCATCAACGAGTACAATCTTTTCTTTCATGAGATAATTTATTTTAGAAATTTATAAAAATTCTATGCATGCATTCATTAAAATAAACTTTTTTAATATTATTTAACCAATTCTTTTTTAAAAAAACATCTTTCATCTCTTAATATACAATGCAATGTGAAATAAATTACTATTTTGTGAACAATGAATAATTACGAAAAAATTGCCAAAGGAATAGTTGTAAATAGAATTCGGTCTTCTTGGATTGAGATTTTTAAATTTTACAACGAACAAACCTCCAAAGAAATAGGCACTCTTTCAACAGCTTTTGTACTTATGACTATCAATGAAAAATTTGGCACCCAAGTGACTAAAATTGCACCAAGAATGGGAATGGAGCCCAATAGTTTATCTAGGTTGCTAAAATCTTTGGAAGAAAAAGAATTGGTATTTAAAAGAAAGGACACTAAGGACAAAAGAAAAGTATATATATGCCTAACCGAAAATGGACTAAAGCTGAGAAACATAGCTGCAAAGAGATTATTCTCCCTAGAAAAAAGTATTAAAGATAAAATATCACCGTCCGATCTTTCCGCTTTTTATAAGGTTACTGATTCTATTTCAGAAGTGATAGAATTAGAAAAAACAAAACTAGATTTATAAAGAATATTCTTTATTTGCGATTAAATATTTTGCAATTTCTCTTCTTAGTACCATTGGATTTACTTTTTCCTTAATTTCCAATGATTTTATCACTCTTTTTAAGGAAGAATGTCTTTTAGGGAGACTATCAAAAATTGAAGTCGCACACCGCATTATTTTTGAATTGGCTTCATAAAATTGTAAGTCGCAAATATTTTGTTTCATTTTAAATGAAGCATCTTTACCTTCTTTAGACTTTAATTTCTCAACTCTTAAATAAGTAGATTCTAAGACATATATTTCTGCTAATATATCTGCTAAATCCATAATTATTTCTTGCTCATGTTCCAATGCTCTTCCAAAAGCATCCGTTGCATATTTGGTGAGTGTGAAAAATAAATATTTAAAATTTTCTAAATATTGAGAACTTGATTTTTCCTGAATTCCTAATGCACTTTTAAAAATCTGAAATGGTATTTTCTTGGTAAATGATTTTATATCAATTTCTTTGGTATGAAAACCTCTTTTCATTAACTCACCAAAAGAAAGCATTCTATTTATTTCATTAGTTCCTTCATAAATTCTAGTTATTCTTGCGTCTCTATAGCCCATCTCTACCTTTGTTTCTACGCTATAACCCATTCCACCATGAATTTGAAGCGATTCATCCACGCAATAATCCAATACTTCAGATGCGTATACCTTCATTAAAGAACATTCTATGGCATACTCTCTAAGACCTTTTAATTTTATTTCATTATCAGGAATCTTATTTTCCTTTAATTCTTTTTCCTTTAAATCTATATTTCTCCCAGTTCTATATATGGCTGATTCTGCAGAAAATATTTTCCTAGCCATCTCCCCAATTTTGTACTGCATGGCAGTAAATTCACCGATACTTTTCCCAAATTGTTCTCTTTCTATTGAATATTGAATAGCTTTTGATAAAGCAAACTTTGAACCGCCTATTGTAGCCGCTGAAAGCTTAATTCTACCAGAGTTGAGTATATTAAGTGCAATTTTAAACCCATCGTTTCTTTTGCCTAAAAGATTTTCCATTGGTACCGGACAGTTCTCAAAATAAACCTGTCTAGTTGAAGAACCTTTTATTCCTAATTTCTTTTCTTCTTCTCCCAAAGTTATTCCACCAAAAGACTTTTCAATAATAAAAGCCGAAAGTTTTTCATCGTCTTCAATTTTGGCAAAAACAATAAAAACTTCTGCAAAACCAGAATTGGTAATCCACATTTTTTGCCCGTTTATCAAATAACAGTTATTCTTAGTATCTATAGTTGCTTTTGTTTTGCCAGAATTTGCATCAGAACCAGCAGAAGGCTCAGTAAGTGCATAAGCAGTTTTAATTTCTGCAGTTGCTATTTTGGGTAAATACTTTTCTTTTTGTTTATTATTTCCATAATAAACGATGGGCAACGATCCAATGGAAACATGGGTGCCTATTGTAGTGGCAAAAGAAAAACCATAGGCAAATGCTTCCATGTAGAGTAAACCAGCATTGAAACTTAAGTCAGATCCTCCGTATTTTTCCTCAATCGCAATTCCACAAAGACCTAGTTCAGCTGCTTTATCCAACATTTCAATTATTTGAGGAAGATCTTTTGATGCCTCTGGCTCGCTTTCTAAAACATGAAGTTCCTTGTCAAGAAAATCATGAATCATTTGCTTTAACATTTTTTCTTCTTCATTCCATTCTTCAGGAACAAAAACTGCTGAGGATTCAGTTTTTTTGATTATAAAATCTCCACCTTTGATGCTCATTATTTTTTATACTATAATTTTACAATGTAATATACAAAAACATTGAATGCACGCATTGAATGTTTTGAAAATTTAACATTTTGCTTTCATACATGGATAACTTTAATCAATGCAAAGAAATATTTTTAAATTCACTTAAGGAGAATTTCGATTCTAGAGAAATAGAAAATATATTTTTTGAGTTGCTTTTTTTTAAAATGAAGTGGAAAAGAGTAGACTATTTATTAAATAAAAATCAAAAGCTTGGCCCAAACGAAGTTTCTTTTTTTGAGAATTCTTTAGAAAAACTTTCCAAAAATATTCCCTTACAACATATAACTGGACAAACATATTTTTGCAATTTATTAATAAAAGTTAACCCTAATGTATTAATTCCAAGACCAGAAACTGAGGAGTTGGTTCATTTAATTTTAAATAACCATAAGCAAGATTCTTTAAAAGAAATATTAGATGTTGGCACTGGCTCTGGATGTATAATTATAGCTTTAAAAAAAATACTTTCTAATACTAACTGCACAGCGATTGATATTTCAAAAGACGCTATTAGAACTGCTAAAGACAATGCTACGCTAAATAAAGTGGAGATAGATTTTATAATTAAAGATATTTTGGAATATAAAAATGTGGTAAAATTCTGGGATGTGATAGTAAGTAATCCTCCTTACATTCCTGTCTCAAATAAAAAATATATGCATCCCAATGTAGTTCAAAACGAGCCATCACAAGCACTTTTTGTAGAAAATGAAGAACCACTAAAATACTATAAAATAATTTCAGATTTTGCATTGAATCATTTGAAAAAAAATGGTAAAATTTACTTTGAAATTCATGAGGATTTTGCCAACGATGTTGTAAATTTATTAGAAACTAAAAAATATTTTAAATCTTCTGTTTATAAAGACTTTCAAGGCAAAAAAAGGTTTGTGGTAGCAACTAAAAATGAGTAAAATAGACATTGATAGAATTTTAGAGTTAAGAGAATTAATCCACTCTTACAATACACAGTACTATATTCATAGTATTTCTGTAGTCTCTGATTATGAATTTGACCAGCTTTTAAAAGAGCTAGAGGAGTTAGAAATCAAATATCCAGAACTATACGATGCCAATTCTCCAACTAAAAGAGTAGGTGGTGACATTACTAAGACTTTTGAAACTGTTCCCCATAAGTATCCAATGTTGTCACTTTCCAATAGTTATTCTAAAGATGATATAGCAGATTTTGATCAAAGAGTTAAAAAAATAATTGATGTCCCACTAACTTACATTTGCGAATTAAAGTACGATGGTGTTGCAATTAGTATAATTTATAAAAATGGCAATCTTGTAAAAGCTATTACAAGAGGAGATGGAACTCAAGGCGAAGATGTAACCAACAATGTAAGAACTATTTCTTCTATTCCACTAGTCCTCTCAGGAGATTACCCAGAAAACTTAGAAGTAAGAGGAGAAATAATGTATTCTAAATCGGTATTTAAGGAACTAAATAAGGATAGAGAAAAGCAAGGACTTGCCCTTTTTTCAAATCCTAGAAATTCGGCTTCAGGAACGCTTAAATTACAAGATTCTTCTATAGTTGCCAAAAGAAAATTAGATTGTTTTATCTATGCTATATTCTTAGATAACTTGAGAATAAACAGTCTCTTTAAGCAATACAATTATTTAGCACAATTTGGTTTTAAAGTGCCATCAGTTAAAGACAAGTATGTAGAGCAAGTAAACAATGTAAATGGGATAATGAATTTTATTAATTATTGGGAAGAAAGAAAAGAAGATCTTCCCTTTGAAATTGACGGCATTGTTATAAAAGTTAATGAAATAGATATTCAAAAAGAAATTGGCAATACTTCCAAATCTCCAAGATGGGCAATTGCCTACAAATATAAAGCAGTCCAGGTTTCTACAATTTTGGAAGATATAGTTTACCAGGTAGGTAGAACAGGAGCAATTACGCCCGTTGCTAATTTAAAAGCAGTGGAAATTAGTGGAACTATAGTCAAAAGAGCAAGTGTTCATAATGCAGATCAAATTGAAAAGCTAGACCTAAGAATTAATGACACTGTATTCGTAGAAAAAGGAGGGGAAATTATCCCTAAAATTACCGGAGTTGATATTTCTAAAAGAAATGCCAATAGTGATAAATTTGTTTTTTCTTCTAAATGTCCAGAATGTGAATCTGAACTTGTTAGAGATCAAGGAGAAGCCCATCACTATTGTTTGAATTCTAATCTTTGTCCTCCACAAATTAAAGGAAAGATAATTCATTTTATAGGCAGAAAGCAGTTAAATATAGATGGAATTGGACAAGAAACTATAGAACAATTGTATAATGAAAAGCTAATTGAAAATGTTGCAGATCTTTATACTCTTAAGAGACAAGACTTGCTTCCTTTAGAAAGAATGGCAGAAAAATCTGCTGAAAATATTATTAATGGTATTCAACAAAGTAAGTCTGCACCTTTTCACAAAGTACTTTTTGGTCTTGGAATACGATATGTTGGAGAAACAGTTGCTAAGAAATTAACTTCCTATTTTAAAGATATAAACCAATTGCGTTCTTCAAATTTTGAAGAACTATGTAGTATTGACGAAGTTGGAGACAAAATAGCAGAATCTATTGTGCATTATTTTTCTGTCGATTATAACAATAAAATAATTGATTTGCTACTTGAAAATGGACTTAATATGGCTTCAGATAATTCTGAAAATATTTTAAAATCTACCATTTTAGAAAATAAGAAAATTGTTATTTCAGGTACTTTTAAAAACATCTCTAGAGACGAATTGAAAAAAACTATTGAAATAAACGGAGGAAAAAATTCAAGTTCTGTAAGTAAAAGTACTGATATACTTGTAGCAGGAGAAAATATGGGACCATCCAAACTTGAAAAAGCTGAAAAGTTTAAGGTCTCTATTTTGAACGAAGACGAGTTTCTTAATTTGATTAGTGAAGAAAATTCAAATGAAGATTCAAAACAATACCAACAAGGAGAGCTTTTTTAAAGGCTTTT
>JAYNHP010000007.1:7925-22042 GCA_038108155.1 Flavobacteriales bacterium
ATTCAAATGAAGATTCAAAACAATACCAACAAGGAGAGCTTTTTTAAAGGCTTTTTGTAAGTTTATGGTTAATGAAGTTTACATTTTTAAAAATCAAATTTCTTTTAGGCGAAAAGTTTCTCCAAAGATTAATTAATAAGGATAATATTAGACAGGTAAGCTCTTGTAATATTGAGGACGCTAAATCAATGGGTATGATTTGTGTAATCAAAAATGAGTCTGACTACCAATCCGTTGTCAAAATAATTAAAATGATAAAGGATGAATTTAAAATTCCTAATATTAAAATTCTTGCTTATTACCCTTTAAAAGACGATCCTGAATTTTTAAAGAGTAGGTTAGGACTAGATTTTTTTACAATTTACGACCTTAATTACCATGCCTTACCAAAAAAAGCAGTAGTAAAAAATTTTATTTCAGAAAGATTTGATATTCTCTTAGACCTAACAGAAATCAAGATTATTCCGCTTAGATTTATACTACATATGTCCAATTCTCCATTTAAAGTTGGTAGTTTTTCAGAGGAAAAGAAACCCTATTATGATTTAATGATTGAAACAGACCCCAAGGATTACTTTCAATACGTAAAGCACGTAATCAATTATTTGAAAATTTTCAATAAAAAATAATTATAGTGTCTAAATCTTCTGTATTTCTTATTGGAATGATGGGTGCAGGAAAATCCACCGTTGGAAGATGTCTTGCAAAGACACTTAAATACAAATTTCTTGATACAGATCAGTTAATAGAAGTGCAAGAAAAGAGAACTATCGATTCCATTTTTAAAGAAAATGGAGAAAGTTATTTTCGAAACATTGAAAGAGATATAATTAGTCAATTTGACAACAAAAAATGTGTTTATTCTACTGGTGGTGGATTTCCTATATTTAATAGAAATATTGATAAATTAAAAGATATAGGCCAAGTGGTTTATTTAAAAACATCCAGCATTGAGTTGCTGAATAACAGAATTAAAAATAATTCTTCAAGACCAATGTTTCAAGATGCTACTTCATTTGAAAAATTACTTAAACAACGAGAATCAATTTATTATGAGGCTGATTTTGTAGTAAAAACAGACTATAAAACCCCTGAAAAAATTGCTAGTGAAATAAGTTTACTTATTGATTAATTCCCTCCAATTTAAATAAAAAGGCGTAATCTAAAGCTATTTCCTTTAGATACTCAAACCTTCCGCTAGAGCCACCATGTCCAGCTTTCATATTGGTTTTTAAAATCAGAAGGTTATCATCGGTTTTTAGTTCTCTTAATTTAGCCACCCATTTTGCAGGCTCCCAATACTGAACTTGAGAATCGTGCAGTCCAGTTGTTACCAGAAGATTGGGATAATTCATTTTCTGAATATTGTCGTAAGGTGAGTAACTTAACATATAATTATAATATTCTAGTTCGTTAGGGTTTCCCCATTCGTCATACTCCCCTGTAGTCAAAGGTATAGACTCGTCTAACATTGTCGTTACCACGTCTACAAATGGAACATGGGCAATAACGCCATTAAATAAAGTTGGTGCCATATTGATAACCGCTCCCATCAATAAACCTCCAGCACTTCCACCAGCTGCATATAAGTTTTCAGAACTACAAAAATTATTTTCTATCAAATGCTTGCCACAGTCAATAAAATCATAAAATGTATTTTTCTTTTTTAATAACTTTCCATTTTCGTACCACATTCTTCCCAAGTCTTCTCCACCTCTAATGTGTGCTATAACAAAAATAAATCCTCGATCTAGTAAGGTTAGTCTATTCGAGCTGAATGTAGGGTCTATACTATATCCATAGGAGCCGTAAGCATATAATAGTGTAGGGTTTTTACCATCTTTTTGCATCCCTTTTTTATAAACCATGGACATTGGAATCTTTGTTCCATCTCTTCCCTCCGCCCAAACTCTTTCAGAAGCATAGTTGTCTTTGTTATATCCTCCTAAAACCTCTTTTTCTTTTAATATTTTACTTTCTTTTGTTTCCATATTGTACTCAAACATAGTTCCTGGATTTACCATAGAATTATATGAATACCTTAAAACAGATGTATTCATTATTAAATTTGAATTTGTTCCAACAACATAAGTAGGCTCATTAAATGGAATATAGTGCATTGAATCGTTTTTAAAATTCATTACACACAATTGAAGAAGACCTTGTTTTCTTTCTGAAACCACTAGGAATTGGTCAAATACATCCAATCCTTCAATTAATACATCTTCTCTTCCAGAAATAAATTCTTTCCAATTTTCTTTTCCTGTACTGTCTTTACTACATGTTTCAATGCTAAAATTGTGGTGATTTTTATTAGTTAGTATGTAAAATTTATCTTGGTGATGGTAAATATTATACTCCAGTCCCCTTTCTCTTTTTTGGAAAATTTTAGGTTTTTTTAGCGGTTCATTAGCAGGAATAAGCCTATATTCATCACTCAATGTGCTAGAAGAGTTTATAACGATATATTCCATGGATTTAGACTTGTAGGCATAACAAGAAAATGTGTCGTCTTCTTCTTCAAATATTAAAATATCTTCAGATTGATCTGTTCCCAATTTATGGGCATATATTTGAAATGATCTAAGTGTGGTAGGGTCCTTTTTACCGTAGAAAATAGTTTGATTATCATTGGCAAATACAATAGAACCAGTAGTATTTTCTAAAGTTTCGGGATACAATTCATTTGAAATTAAATTCTTAATTTTTATTTGGTAAATTCTTCTCGAAAGTGTGTCTATACTGTAGGCCATAATATTATTGTCAATGGAAACATCATAATCTCCAATATTGAAAAATTCATAGTCTTTGGACATTTGCTGGCCATCCAAAATAATTTCTTCTTTTTCAGAATTTTCTTTTCTTCTTAAATATAGCGGATGCTCATAACCTTTTTCATATTTACTCCAATAGTAATAACCGTTAAATAAATAAGGAACACTCTGGTCTTCTTCTTTAATTCTTGATTTTAATTCGTTAAAAAGAGTCTTTTGAAAATCTTCAGTATTTTTCATCTGAGAATCTGTATAATCATTCTCTTGGTTTAAATAATCTATTACATCTGGATTCTCGCGATTGTTTAACCAATAATAATTGTCCGTTCTTTCTTGGTCATGAATGGACATAACTTTAGGCTCTTTCTTGCAAATAGGTGAGTTGTTTTTCATTTTCATTTTTGATTCACAGTTGGCAAAAGTAATTAAAACAATGAAGTAGTATATTCTCATAATTAATTAGTATAAAGTAATTGAAATAATAGCTAAACCAAGTAGTAGTTTATAAATACTATTAATTTTTTCGTATTGGCTTTTATTTTTAGCAAAATGAAGTAAATAAATACTTATCGAAATAATTAAAAAAGCAATAATGAAATAGTAGGAAAAAGGTTTGTAAATGATAATCGGAAGAAGAGTTAAGATAGCAACCATAGAGCTAATCATTAGAAAAAATATGATGTATTTACAATTTTTAATTCCGAAATAAATTGGAATACTTTTTTCTCCAACAATTAAATCTCCCTTTAGTGAAATCATTTTTTTTACAATTTCTCTAGTTAAATCAATAGTGAACATATAAGTACTAAAAATTGCAAGTGTAAGATCAAATTTATTATTTAGAACACCTACACCTAAAAATAAACTTATAAGCAACAAGGAGGCGCTTATTTCACCAAGTAAGACTTTCTTTCTCAGTTTATGAGAATATATCCATAATACTGCAATTAATATAGCTGAGAAAAATAAAATTTTATTAGAAATTAAGTATGCAAGTAAAAGTCCAAAAAAATTACACAACATATAAATATTAAGACAGCTTCTTTTACTAACTAGTCTATCAAAGTAAGTTCTTTCCGGCTGGTTAATCATATCTTTTTCAAAGTCATAAAAGGCATTGATTAAGTATCCACCAACGACAATTAAGTCTATTGAGAGCACATATAAATGCAAATTTATCCCACCTGATGAAAATAAGAAACGAATAGAATTTTCAAATATGAAAATTTGAATTGCATATAAACTTATAGTAATAAGAAATATATTGTACCATCTTGCAATTGAGAAAATTGCCAATATTTTAACGAAGGTTGAGTTGGGATTTTTAATGTTTTTATTGCTAGAATCTGTGGATAACATCAAGTTGGAAGCTACTAAGTTTATCTTGTGCCTCTTGAAAATCCTTAGTGAACCCTAAAATATATCCACCACCACCGGAGCCACAAAGTTTTAGATAATAAGAGTTAGTATCGATTCCTTCTTTCCATAAATCTCTATACAGTTTAGGAATCATAGGTTGAAAATTTTCATATAAAACCTTAGAAAGAGATTTAACATTTTTAAGTAGTGATTTTCCTTCGTTTTTTAAGAATGCATCAATACTTGCATCGTTGTATTTTTTAAATTTGTTTTTAAGCATTTTTCTAAACCCTTCTTCTTTACATCTTTCTAAAAAATGCTGTACAAGCGGTTGTGTATTTCCAACTTTACCTGTATTCAATAAAAATACGGCTCCCTTTCCATTGTTGGAGTCAGGAATACCTACCGTTCCTAAATCCGTTTTTGATTTGATTAAAATAGGGAGATTCAAATAACAAATTAAAGGATCTAACCCGGAGCTAGTTCCGTGGTAAAAGCTTTCTAATTTGCTAAAAATGGATTTTAGTTTTACTATAGATTCATTTTGAATTTCTTTATTTGAATCTATTTTATTTTTATTACAATATCTATCATAAGTAGCCGCTACAATAGCTCCAGAACTCCCAATCCCAAATCCCTGAGGAATGGAAGAATCGAAATAAATATTGTTTTTTAGGTCTTTTTCAAAGGCTTTTAAATCTAAAGAACAAGGCAAAGAGTTTGAAGCTTGAAGTTCAACTAAATTTTCATAAAAACTATATAATTGTCGATTAGATTTTATGGTCTTTGGATTGCTTTGTTTAGAAATTAAAAACTTTCCATTGTAGTCTGAATAGGGTATAGATAAACCCATTGAGTCTTCAATTATTCCATACTCACCAAAGAGAAGAATTTTGCTATAGTACAAAGAATCTTTAAGCATAGCTTGCACTTATTATATTAGCCCCACAACCAACTTCATCGCGAATATACTGCTGATTTTGACAAAAAACAATTAATTCACTATCTATAAAATCAAGAACTTGTTGTTTATAAGCCAATGGATAAAGCAGATGGACATTAGCTCCAGCATCCAAAGTGAAACTCAATGGAATTTTAGAGTCGCTTCTGAAGGACCATATTTTTTCAATAGTAGATAGTGTTCCTTGCTTCATTAGTATGAAATAAGGATTTGAAGTCATCATCATTGCATGAAGAGTTAGGGCCTCACTTTCAGAAATTGAAATAAACTTCTCTAAATCCCCGTTTTTTAGAACATTGATCATACTTTCTAGATTGCTATTAGCTTGTGAAAATCTTTGTTTTGAAAAAGGATGATTATGCATTAATTCATGACCTACAGTTGAGCTGACTTTTTTAGTACCCTTATCGATTAATAAAATGGTGTCCTGGTAATTTTTAAAATTTTCGTGAAAATCGTTGAAAGCTATAGCATATTGGTCACTACTTGCAGGAATATTTTTATGCTGCCCCCAAATAGCAGCTGGCCCATAGATCGACCTACTGGCACTTCCAGAACCTAATCTACTTAAGAAAGATGCTTTTAAATACTTGTTTTCATTAGAAATGCCAGTTATTTTTTGTTCCAGTTCAACTATAGCTAGAGCAAGTGCACTAAAGCCAGATGCAGAAGAAGCAATTCCACTACTATGCGGAAATGTATTTTCAGTATCTATTTCTAATTCATATGAAAAAATATAAGGGCACCACTCTTTAATCCTTTCTAAAAAAGATTCTATTTTAGGTACAAAAGAAGGTTTTTCCGTCCCTTCTACAGTAAAATTAAAGGCGAATTCCTTAGTTTTTTTAAAACTAATAGTGGTTTTAGTAAAACAGTTAGTTAAGGTGAAACTAATAGAAGGGTTAGTCGGGATTTGAATGGGTTTTTTCCCCCAATATTTAACAAGTGCAATATTGGAAGGGCTTTTTGCTGAAATTTTACCTGATTCGGGAAGTGAATGAATGGGCTGGTATATAAATTGGTCTAACATTAAAAAACAGTTTTAAATGTAGATTCTTTAATTATTTCTGAATAAGATAATATAGTATCAAATCCTTTTTCAATAAAGTAGTTCTTATTTTTTCTTGTAGCAAGTACAAAGTCCCCGCCCCAAGCACCTAATGATTTAATAGATCCTTTATAATCTGAAAAATATTTACTTTTTACAGTTTCACTTTGAATATATTGACCGGTAATCGCTTCATGCTCATCTAAAAGATATTCAAATTCTTCAATAGTTTTGGAATGAATTATTTCATTTGTAATACTAGATATTCTATTAATCAAACTTGGATCTTTTTTTAATTCTTTAAATCTTTTAACTTCTAAATTACTTTTTTGTTTCTTTTTTAAGAATATAAATAGTATTTCATCTTTAAAATCAGGTGAAAAGTTAATCTTCTTCACATCGGGAATATTTTTTAAAACTTGGTATGTTAAAGCACTATTACTACCAGCACAAGCAATATCATATCCACTGCCGTTTGTAGTAGAAAAATGTAATTCATACGGATTAATTTCATATAAACTAGCCAAGTTGTTTAAAATAGTAGAGCTTGACCCTAGTCCCCAATTATTTGGAAACTCTAATTTACATTCTATTTTACCCTCTAAGTTTTTAATTTTAAGTGAGTTTTTGTTACAGTATTCTAGGATTTTTTTAATCCATTTTACGGTATTATAATTACTTGTTTTCAATACTTGAAGTGTTTTAGCTTCAAAATAAGCAGTAAACCAAATTTTATCATTCACATCTTTACTAATCCATTCTAAAGTTCCATTAGATTCTTCATTGAAAATTAAAGACTGTCCATATTTGCAAGGAAGGGCAAGTGATAAAGCGCCATCAAGAACAAGATATTCTCCTGAAATTAAAAGTTTACCGTTGGAGTGGAAAGATTTCAATGCAAATTTATTTTAGTTGGAGATATTTCTTAATTCTTTGAAATAGTTAACTACTGCACTATGTTCTACCACTTTATCTTTAAAATAATCTTTGGTTTTTTCTACTTCATTTTTGTCTGCACCAAGTTGATTTAAAATATTTAATAAATGCATTTTCATATGTCCTTTTTGAATTCCTGTAGTTACCAATGATCTAATTGCACCAAAATTTTGAGCAAGTCCAACAGCAGCAATGATTTCCATCAAATTTTTTGAATTTGGATTTCCTAATAATTTATAGGAAAATCGAACCATTGGATGAAGTGTGGTTAATCCCCCTACAGTACCAACTGAAATAGGAAGATCTATCCAAAATCGAAATTTACCGTCTTTAATTTCAACATTACTTAAGCTTCTGTACTGTCCGGACTTAGATGCATAAGTGTGACCACAAGCTTCAACAGCTCGAAAATCATTGCCAGTTGCTATAACCACAGCATCAATTCCATTAAATATTCCCTTATTATGTGTAGTTGCTCTGTAAGGCTCAATATTTGCTACATGAATAGCTTGTTCAAATTTCTTAGCAAATTCTTCACTTTTTATACTGGGATCATTAGATAATTCCTCAACGCCACAATTAACTTCACATCTTACGATACACTCAGGTGTGTAATTACTTAAAATACACATTATAATAACTATTTTTTTATCCTCTTCCCTTAGATTACTGCTGCTAATCTCTCTCGTTAGAATCTTTGAAAATTTTTCAAGCAAACTATTAATGAAGTTAGCACCCATTGCATCACAAGTTTCAAATTTTGCTTGTAGTTGATAGTAATTTGGTTCTAAATCCGCTCTATTAACCAACTCGATTTCTAAAATCCCACCACCTCTTTCATTCATGTTTTTAGTAATCTGCTTGGTCTCATCAAAGAACTTTTGCTTAATTGAGTTGAAAAAGTTTTTTAAAACTTCGTATTCTCCATACCATGCGAAATGAACATGACCTATTTTGGTAGTAGAAATTACAGTAGATTTAAAACCTCCTCTTTCCATCCAAAAAGACGCATTTTTTGAAGCTGCTGCAACCACTGAACTTTCTTCAATTGCCATTGGAACACAGTAAACCTTATCATTGATTAAAAAGTTGGGAGCTATTCCAAAAGGAATGTAAAAATTGGTAATAGTATTTTCAATAAATTCGTCATGGATTTTTTGAACTTTTGAATCTTCATGCCAATAGCTTTTAAGAAGATTTACATATTCTTTATCATCATTTAAGTATTCTTTGGTTATCCATTCAATTTTAGCTTCTTTGGATAATTTCGAAAATCCCTTTATGATCTTATTATTCTGCATGCTTTATTTTTTTCAAGTGCAAATTAAAGATTTATTAATCATATTGTTTAATAAAGGCAGATATAAATTAAACAAATGAAAAAAATTAGGATCTGATTTTGATTTACAGTCAAATAATGATGGTATTTCAATTAAATTATTGTTTTTTTAGGTAAAATAAATTAAGATGAGTAAAAAAGTAAATTTTGGTGCATTTACCACCCTAATCTCCATTTTTTTCTTTTGGGGTTTTGTAGCAGCTAGTAACGACATATTAATTCCAGTATTTAAAAAGGCTCTGAATTTAAGTCAACTTGAATCACAATTGATATCCTTAGCATTTTATATTGCCTACACTGTTGGCTCACTGATGTATTTTGGGATTTCCTCCTTTTTAAAAAAAGATATACTTAACGTAATAGGCTACAGAAATGGACTGTCCCTTGGACTGATAATTTCAGCATTAGGAACTATTCTATTTATTCCTGCTTCTAACAATGAATCATTTCCTCTTCTAATATCTGGTCTTTTTATAGTTGGACTGGGATTTTCTTTGCAACAAATAGCTGCCAATCCTTTGGCTATTCAAATGGGCGATCCATCTAAAGGAAATATGCGTTTAAGCTTAGCTGGAGGAATTAATAATGTAGGAACAACAATAGGTCCAGTTATTGTCTCTTTTGCTATTTTCGGGAGTCTCTCATCAGGAGAAACAGAATTGAACTTACAAGCAGTTCAAACCCCCTATCTTTTTCTTGGTGCAGCATTTGTAATTGCCGCAGTATTTTTTAAATTCTCATCCGTTCCCGATAGGCTAAATGATGATGTTGATAACAGTTCTTCAAATGGAAATATTCTAGAAACATTAAAGTATCCTCAAGTTATTTTAGGAATGATTGCCATCTTTCTATATGTAGGTGTTGAAGTTTCTACTGCAAGTAATCTACCCGAATTTATGAAACAAGAACTAGGAACTGCCGAAAGTGGTGTTGCCCCTTTTGTCTCTCTTTTTTGGGCAAGTTTAATGATTGGAAGATGGACTTCTGCTGCAGGAGCATTTAATATTTCAAATAAACTAAAATCTTTGTTGGGTTTTGTTCTCCCTTTTGTTGCATTTGGAATTTTTCTTTTTGTTAATTGGATTGCAGGAAATGAAATGCAACAATTCTTGCCATATATTGCTTTGGTAATTTTATTAATAATTGCAGATAAATTAAGTAAAGGACACCCTGTAAATCAGATTATGATTTATTCAGGAGTAGGAATTTTAGCTACCATAGTTGGTATCTTTGCTAATGGAATTATAAGTGTATTTGCTTTTATTTCGGTAGGTTTATTTTGCAGCACTTTATGGCCTTGCATCTTTACCCTTGGGATTGCTGGTTTGAAAGAAAAAACAAATACAGCTTCAAGTTTGTTGATTATGATGATTATGGGTGGAGGATTTATTTCTACACTACAAGGTGCGCTTGCTAATAATAATTTATTAGGTATTCAGCACTCATACTGGGTTGGTGTAGCTTGTTTTGCCTATTTATTTTTCTTCGCTTGGACAGTAAATAAAAAATTAAAAAAACAAGGTGTGAATTTGACATCCAATGCCGAAGGGTTGAGTCATTAATCCAACAGTAAACTATTATGTATTTAGTAAAATGAACTATTTTAAAATATTAGTATTCAGTCTTGTTTTTATAAGTTGTAGCAAAAATATCTCAGAGAATGTCAAATACGTTAATCCATTTATAGGAACAGGTGAACACGGCCATACTTTCCCTGGTGCAACATCTCCTTTTGGAATGGTTCAATTAAGTCCAGATACCAGAATTGAGGGATGGGACGGTTGTTCAGGCTACCATTACTCGGATTCTGTAATTTTTGGATTTAGTCATACCCATTTAAGTGGAACAGGAATTGGAGACTATTGTGATTTGTTACTGATGCCAACTATGGGTGAAAAGTGTTTTAACAACGGATATAAAAATAGTAGTGAGAATAATTATTCATCTAAATTTTCAAAAGAAAACGAAACTGCTTCCGCAGGATATTACCAAGTTTACTTAAACAAATACGGTATTGATTGTAAATTAACAACTACAAAAAGAGTTGGGATTCACCAGTATTCGTTTTCTGATACTTCTAAAAACCCAGCTATTGTTTTGGATTTGGAACACAGAGATATTTTATTGGATTGGGATATTGAAGTTCTTAATTCTAATGAAATTTCAGGAAAAAGAATTTCAAAATCTTGGGCAGACATGCAACATTTTTATTTTCATATGGAGTTCTCAGAAGAATTTGATACTAGCTATAATAAAAAGAATCCAACAAAATTATTTTTGAGCTTTAATGATCTAACTAACAATCAAATAATGGTTAAAGTAGGTGTTTCTGTAGTAAGCTCCCAAAATGCAAAAGAAAATCTATTGGATGAAGCAAATCATTGGGATTTTGATAAATATTTATCAAGCTCTAAAAACGATTGGAATAAAGCACTTTCAAAAATTGACATATCTTCTAACAACGATTCTCTAAAAGAAATATTTTATACTGCATTGTACCATACAATGATTGCTCCCAATCTAATAAGCGATGTTAATGGAGATTATAGAGCAACAGATATGCAAGTCCACAACGATAGTCTTGCCAACTACACTGTATTTTCTTTGTGGGATACATTTAGATCTACTCATCCACTTTATAATCTCATTGAAAGAAAAAAAACTGCATTATTTCTCAATACATTTTTAAATCAATATCAGTTTGGAGGACAATTACCTATCTGGGAATTATGTGCCAACTATACAGGATGTATGATTGGTTATCATGTGGTCTCTGTCATATTAGATGCGTATGTAAAATCTATAGATTTTGACAATTATCCAAAACTATATTCTGCTATGAAAGAAATATCCAACAGAGAAAAATTGGGGATACCTGAATATAAAAACAAAGGCTATATTTCTTCATTCCAAGAGCCGGAATCAGTATCTAAAACTTTAGAATATGCTTACAATGATTGGTGTATCTATAAAATGGCACAAGTTTTTAACGATTCTAATACCATTGATTCTTATATTAAAAGAGCGCAATCCTACAAAAATATTTTCAATTTAAATTCCGGACTGATGCAACCCAAAACAAATGGAAATTGGAAATCTGGCTTTATTGCATCGGAAGTAAACTATAATTATACAGAAGCTAATTCCTGGCAGTATAGTTTTTTTGTCCCTCACGATGTAGAAGGATTAATTAATATTCACCAAGGAAAAGAACGTTTTGAAAATAAACTAGACGAATTATTTACTGTCAACTCTACTTTAGCTGGTAGGCAACAAGCAGATATTACTGGTCTTATTGGGCAGTATGCTCACGGAAATGAACCAAGTCACCACATGGCTTATCTGTACAATATGATAGGTAAATCATCCAAATCTCAGAAGATGGTAAATAAAATTTTGAATGAAATGTATTCTGCTCAACCAAGTGGTATTGTTGGAAACGAAGATTGTGGACAAATGTCAGCTTGGTATATACTGAGTTCCATTGGAATATTTGATCTAAACCCTGGAGATCCATATTACATAATAAATACACCATTATTTGATGAAGTAACTCTAAACTTAGAAAATGGGAATAAGTTTAAAATTCAATGTAATGGCTTGGAAGATGCGTCTAATATTTATATAAAATCAGTACTTCTAAATGGTGAGAATTTAGAAAGAAATTATCTTCACATCGATGAGATTTTAAATGGAGGTGTACTTAAGATAGAAAAGTCTAACCAACCAAATAATGAATGGAGTTCTGAGAATTTTTACAAAACTTCAATTGACACTGCCAACAGTATTTTAACAATTCCAAGAATTATTTCTCCCTCTTATACCTTTAAAGACTCCTTAGAAATAAAAATTGAGAAAAAAAATAGAGAAGATGTCTTTTACAAGACTTCCAATCAAACTAATTTTACTTTGTATACTTCTCCATTTTATTTACATGAAACAGATACAATTTATTGTTATTCTACTTTTAGAAATAAGAAAAGTAAAATAGAGTCTGCTTATTTTCTAAAGTTCAATAAAAAAAGATCTATAAGTCTACAAACAAATTTTAGTAACCAGTATGATGCCGGTGGTAAAGATGCTTTGGTGGACGGACTAAGAGGACCTAATAATTATCTCACCGGAAGATGGCAAGGATTTTATGGAGAGGATTTTGAGTGTAATATAGATTTAGGTTCTAAAGAGAAAGTTACTTATATAAATATAGGAGCTATTCAAGATGTTCGCTCATGGATTTGGCTACCTAAGAAAGTAGAATTTCTTGCATCTAAAGATGGAAAAATATTTAAATCTATTGGGACTTTAAAGCACTCCATTTCAGATAATTCTTCTGAATCTATTATAAAGCAGTTTGAATTAAAATTAAAAACACGAATTGAAGCTAGGTATATTAAAATAAGAGCAGAAAACTATGGAAAATGCCCTGAATGGCATCTTGGTAGTGGTGGAACTAGTTGGTTGTTTTTTGATGAAATAACTATTTTATAATGCTAAATTTTCCAATATAGAACTTATTTTATTTTCATCAATTTTCTTGTATTTGTCAATACTAAAATGAATGCCGTCTAATCCAATGTCTAAAAACTTAGTACAGTTTTTTTTAGAAATTCCTCCGCCTGCTAATATTTTTATCTTTTTATTTTTTATGGATGCTAATTTTCTTAAATTATTTAACCCCAACTCTGCATTTCTTTTTCCACCAGATGTAAGGACCCAGTCAAATCCAATTTCAGATAATTCTATCAAACTCTTTTCAAAATTCTGACATTGGTCAAATGCTTTGTGAAAGGTACATTTGAGATTTAAATCTTTTGCAACATTTATTAACTCCTCGTTTTTTTTTAAATCAATTTTGTGGTTATTTAAAACGCCAAATACTACACCATGAACTCCATTTTTTTTTGCTGCTACAATGGATTTTTTCATTTTTTTTATTTCAATTTGATTATATTGAAATCCATTGTTATGTGGTCTAATCATTACGTATCTTGCGCCATTAAATAAACTACGTGCAAGAGACTGAATTTTTATAGATGGAGTAAGGCCTTCTAAATGCAAATCTTTACAAATTTCAACTCTATCAAGTTTAAATTTTTGAGCGGCATTTAACCCCTCAATTGTTGATATACAAGCTTCTAAAATCATTCAACAATAATTTCGTCAATAAATAGCCAGCTTTCAGCACCAGCAGCTTCGTGCCATGAAGGAAGTTTTCCATGGTTTTTAGCAAATATTTTCAAGTATTTAGCATCTATTTTTAAACTATCAAAGGATAGACTATTTATAAATTTTCCTCTTTTTCTTATTTCACCAATAGAGTCTACCGACTTTATAACTTCCCAATGTAGAGAATCCTTAGAACTCAATATAGATATGTAACTAGGAACAATAATCCATGAATTAATATATTGGTAAAAATTCATAGAAATTTTATTAATGCTGGTAATTGAGTCTAGAGATATAATCACATCTAGGTTTTTTCCTGAAAACCCCTGCCATTGGCCATCTTTAAAGTCTAAGCTCCCCAATCTTCCATTAGTAAGTGAGGATAATCCTTCTGCTGGATAGCTTGAATTATACAAATATTGATAATCTACATTTGAATTTAAACCCAAGTGGACAGCAAATTTTTCTACTTTTTGGTTTCCATACTTTTTACCATTTTTGTATGCCTGAAGGATTAATTCACCAGTCTTATCT